>JBFKOL010000008.1:0-36893 GCA_041628815.1 Saprospiraceae bacterium
GCAACATTGCTAAAATTTCCATCATACCCAATGTAAGCGGGCAGTTTGGACAAGAGGACAAAGTATCACTCTTCGATGTCCTTCCCTTCGACACGATTTTATGGATAAAAGACTGGGGCTACCTCCTGGATCGCATACAAATGTGCTTTGAGAAGGCAGAAGAATTTGCCAAAGATCTGGCACTGGTGGAAGATGGAAAACTCAGGGAAATATTCCGGGACAGATCGTTTATTTATCCAGCCGAACTTATTCGTCAGCTGAACGATAAAAAAATATTGTTCCTATCAGAATCGCCGCAAGAAGCCGGGGATATTCAATGTGTAAATTTCGGTGGAAAGCCACAGCCTAGTTTCAATAGAAGTTTTGACTTTCTGATCAAAGATTTCAATGAAAATACCTCCAAGGGTATTGAAAACTTCCTTTTCACCGATAGTCCCAAACAAATAGAGCGGTTCTACAGCATTTTCGAGGACCTCAACGCGAATGTTTCGTTTCATCCGGTACCGCTGGCTATTCATCGGGGATTCATCGATCCGGAAGCTCACATAGCCTGCTACACAGATCACCAAATTTTCGAGCGGTTTCACCGCTATAAACTTCGCAAGGGATTTACACGGCAGCAGGCACTCAACCTGAGAATGTTACGTGAATTGAGAAAGGGCGATTTCGTCGTTCATATCGATCATGGTATTGGACAGTTTTCCGGGCTGGAAAAAATCAACATCAACGGCCATAATCAGGAGTCGGTAAGACTATTTTACAAAAACAACGACATCTTGTATGTGAGCATTCACTCACTTCATAAGATTTCTCGCTACATCGGCAAAGATGGTACGCCCCCGAAACTGGATAAGATCGGAGGTGACGGATGGAAATCCTTGAAGAGGAAAACGAAGAAAAAGGTCAAAGATATCGCCAAAGAGTTGATTAAACTCTATGCGAGACGCAGAGCGACCGCTGGGTTTGCCTGTGCCCCGGATGGATACCTGCAGACTGAGCTGGAGGCGTCGTTTATTTATGAAGACACCCCTGACCAGCTTCAAACGACCCTCGACGTCAAGGAAGATATGGAAAAGCCCTATCCAATGGATCGGCTCATATGTGGCGATGTAGGATTTGGGAAAACTGAGATAGCCATACGCGCAGCCTTCAAGGCAGCCGTCAACGGCAAGCAGGTCGCAGTACTCGTTCCTACCACCATCCTCGCCCTGCAACATTACAAAACTTTTACAGAACGCCTCAGCGACTTTCCGGTAACGGTAGATTATGTCAACCGATTTAAGACATCAACCGAAAGAAAGAAGACTTATGACAAGTGTAAATCCGGTGAACTGGATATTATTATCGGAACCCATGCATTGTTGAACAAGCAGGTAGGATTTAAAGATCTCGGTTTACTTATCATCGACGAAGAACAAAAGTTCGGGGTAGCAGCCAAGGAAAAACTTAAAAATATCAAGGTAAATGTTGACACACTTACATTGACAGCTACTCCGATCCCACGGACCTTACAGTTTTCGCTCTTGTCGGCAAGGGATTTGTCCATCATCAGGACAGCCCCGCCCAACAGGCAACCTATCCATACTGAAAGAAGAGTTTTTAATGATGATTTGATCAGGGAGTCCATTTACTATGAGGTACACCGGGGCGGTCAGGTCTTTTTTGTTCACAACCGGGTCAAAAGCTTACCCGATATGACGGCAATGATCCGGCGACTTTGTCCGGATGTCCACGTAGCTATGGCACACGGGCAAATGGATCCAAAAACGTTGGAATCCACATTGGTGGATTTCATTGACCAGAAATACGATGTGCTCGTATGTACGAACATCATTGAGACCGGCCTGGACATAGCCAATGCCAACACCATGATCATCAATAATGCCCATCAATTTGGATTGAGTGATTTACACCAATTGCGTGGCCGCGTAGGGCGCTCAAATAAGAAAGCCTTTTGCTACCTTTTCGCTCCTCCTTTGTCTGTACTGACGGCAGAGGCACGTAAAAGACTGAAGACTTTGGAGGAGTTTTCTGATCTGGGTAGCGGTTTCCATATCGCCATGCGTGACCTGGATATAAGGGGTGCTGGAAACCTTCTTGGGGCAGAACAAAGCGGTTTTATTGCAGATATAGGCTATGAAACCTATCAGCGCATCCTCGAAGATGCAGTGCTCGAGCTAAAGGAAAATGAATTTAAAGATGTCTTCCAGGAAGAACTTTCCAAGAACCACGTCTATGTGAGGGATGTGGAAATCGATACGGATATAGAAATGCTCATTCCCGACAGGTACGTCAATGATGTCGAAGAGCGATTGATTCTATATAATCAATTGGACAGGATAGAAACTGAAAACGATCTCATTGATTTCAGAGAAACATTAAAGGATAGATTCGGCCCAGTACCTTCGGTGGTTGATGAGCTATTCAATGGCTTACGCCTTCGTTGGACCGCCAAAAAACTTGGCTTCGAGCGCATTATTCTTAAAAACAATAAACTGCGATGCTATTTCATCTCCAATCCACAGTCAAGTTATTTTGAAACGGAAACCTTTAAAGACCTTATGAGCTATGTTTCCGGCAAGGGGCAAGCTTTAGGTCTGGCACTGAAACAAAGCAGGTCGTTCCTGATTCTTTCAAAGACACATGTAAGAAATCTCAAGGAGGCACGGATTGTTCTTGAACGCATCGAAGAGCAAATGTGCGAACGAAAATCAATTGAGGAGCTTGCCCAATGACATTCCAATGATTATGGCTAGGAGACCTGCTATGACACTGAGAATACCGTAGCCTATGGCGTGGTAATAGGCACCGGCCTGGTAAAGTGTTACTATTTCTGCTGAATAAGTTGAAAAGGTGCTAAATCCACCGCAGAATCCCGACGTGAAAAACAGGCGCATTGGATCGGAAAATATGGCTTTGTGTGCCATACCCATTACTATTCCAAGGACAAAACAACTTATCACGTTGCTCCACAGGGTTCCATAAGGCCAGATGGCCTGGTTGAATGCGATACTGAAAATATACCTAACTACGCTTCCGATTCCACCGCCAAGAAACACCAATAGGGCACTCACCATTTACTGAGATCTTACTACGTTTCTGCGCCGTACATACAAGGACAAATTGACTACTTGGGTGAGCAAGTAAGCTACTGTGAAACTGAGAACAATGAACATCAAGGAACTTACATTCTGAAGATTTAATGCCATCACTACAAAGCCGATATTAACCAACAAAAGCACTCCAGTGGCCTGCATATGGCTCATTCCCAAATCCAGCAAAAGATGGTGAATATGGTTCTTGTCGGGAGCGAATGGTGAGCGGCCTTTGAAAAGACGGTAGAGAAAAACTCTGGTTGTATCAAATACTGGGAGGATCAAAAGTCCCATTACAACTGACACTCCCGAGGGAAATGCATAGGCAGTCCCAGCCATTGAAGCGTTGATTTCGAGAAATTGGATTGCGAGAACCGCGCATAGCGTTCCAAGCACCAACGACCCGGTATCTCCCATAAAGATCCTTGCCGGTGAAATGTTGTACTTCAAAAATGCCAACGTAGATCCACTGACTGCAAAAGCAATTAATGACATCGCCATAAGGTCATTCATAAAAAACCATAGGCCCAGGACAGAACTTGTCAAAACTGCAATACTCGAAGAAAGTCCGTTAATACCATCGATGAGGTTGAAGGAATTGATCAGAAAAATATAGACAATCACCGAAACCAGGACACTCAGCACATAAGACAATTCCCATATTCCGAAAATACCATAAAAGCTGCTGATCCTTATGTCGGCAAGAAAAACCAGGATAATAATGGCTGTTATTTGTCCCGCCAGCTTGGCCAAAGGTGAAATAGGGTCAAGGTCATCCAGGGCTCCAACCAGAAATACAATAATCAAGGCGACGAGCACAAACCGCAGAAAGTCAAAATCTGCTCCAGGGCAAAATAAGAGGAGGGCTACAAAAAGACCAGCGAAAATACCAACACCGCCAAATGACGGGGTAATGGCAATATGCGATTTACGTTCGTCCGGCACATCCATTAAACCGTATTTACCCGCTATACGGATAATACTGGGTAAAATCGTATAAGTAAAGGTAAAGGCCGCAACACAACAAAGAGCGATTACATACATTGCCTCTAAAGAATCAATTCGTTTTCAGTCTCTAAAGTATGTAAATTATTCTTAATGTTTATTCTTTGTCCAACCATTTCTTGAGTTCTTCCCACAATCGATTCAAGGCTTTCCTGCAGTTCATCTTTTGCCATTTACAAGCCGGGACCCAACTCTTCCTTCATGAATCGCTCCATTTCTTCCATAGACTCTTGAGCCTGTGATTCAAAACTTGATAAAAGGTCCTCCTGTATATCTTCCCAGAATAGCCGCACTTGTCCTGCCTTTTTCCCGCGATGGTTTACATAGGTTAGATGTTTTCCTTGAATTTCACTTTTTCACCTGCGGACATTTCTTCTTTGAATTTTCGATAGCACAATTCTAAGTAACCTAAATACTCCTCGTCGGCCAAAGACCAGTCACCGGCAACAACTTATTCATAGTATTGGGTTATATCATCTGTCATTTTTCAAACCTTTCGAGGAATACATATTTGTCCAAACAATTCTTTTAGACTCCATAAGAAGGTAAGAAATAAACGGCCACAAGTCAGAGATGAAAACGGCCCCAATCAGGCATTTTACTTTTAAAAAAAGCGTTTTTCATTCATTCCGTACAATTTTTTAAGCGCAATGAGGGAAGGAGCGGTCCAATGCATCTATTCTTTTCTTATTTTTGTGGCCCTTTTGAAGAGGCTAGGCTCATGTCAGTTAAATCACTTATCGATTCCAGAAACATCCCTAACCACATAGCTGTGATCATGGATGGCAATGGTCGGTGGGCAAAGCAGCGAAACAAACCGCGTGTTTTCGGTCACAGGAATGGCGTCAAGGCAGTAAAGAATATCACTGAAGCTGCGGCCGAGCTGGGTGTAAAGTATCTTACCTTGTTTGCCTTTTCCAAGGAAAACTGGAATCGACCTTCGTTGGAGGTGAACACGCTGATGAATCTGTTTGTAAAGACGGTTGGGAGGGAGCTTAGCACATTGATGGAAAACAATATCAGGCTTGAAGCAATCGGAGAAATCGAAAGGTTGCCTAAGGCAACTTTTGAGGCATTGCAATATGCCAAGGAGAATACCCGTCACAACGATCAGATGACGCTAATACTTGCTCTCAATTACAGCGGAAGATGGGAAATTGTCGAAGCCGTGAAAAAATTGTCCAAATCGCTGTCTGAGGGAAAGATAACCGCTGATGAAATCGACGAGAAACTTTTTGCCGGCTATCTTGAAACCGCCTCATTTCCGGATCCTGATTTGATGATAAGAACTAGCGGGGAATTCCGTTTAAGCAATTATATGATGTGGCAACTGTCATATACTGAGTTGTACTTCACTGAGGTGTTATGGCCTGACTTTTCCAAGGAACATTTGTACGAAGCCATCTATGCCTACCAAAGCCGTGAAAGAAGATTTGGAATGACGAGTGATCAGTTAATGAAGTCTTAAAGCAAGGTTAAACCTATAATCAATCAACAGCCGAAAATATTAAACACCGTTTTTTGAGTCGACATCAGAACATGGATTGGATCAAACATATATGTTTATTAGCCTTGGGATGCTGCTTTTATACAGTAGCTCTTCAGGCACAGGATGTCAATACGTACAGCCCGGATTTTGCACAGCTGGATTTTGAAAATCGCCAGACCTTCACAATAAAAGAGGTACGCATTGTTGGCGCAGAACGCAGGGATGACAACGCGATCAAATCGATCACGGGCCTAAGAGAAGGAGGCACAGTGACCATTCCCAGCGAAGAATTGATGGAAGCGATGAAAAAGCTTTACCGTCTTCGATTGTTTTCCGATGTGGAAATAGCGTTGGACAGTCTCGATGGACAGGATGTCTATTTATCCATTATTCTTCAAGAGCAACCCGTGCTTAGCGGGTACACATTCTTAAATGTCAAAAAGGGCCAGCAAGAAAAAATAATCGAAAAACTTGGAGAATCTTTGCGAATAGGCGGAATCGTAACCGCCAATGACAAAGAAAATGGTGCCCAGAAGATCCGTCAGTACTACATCGATAAAGGCTATCTCGATGCCCGGGTTTTTATTGAAGAAGTGCTGGATACCATTCGCGATAACAGTGTGAAACTGAATTTTAGAATTGACCGGGGTGAACGCATCAAAATCGATGATATCGTTTTCAGAGGCAACGAGGCATTGAGTGACCGCAGGTTGCGGCGCCTGTTAAAAAATACCAAACGCAAAAAGGCCTTTCTCAAGAAGTCCAAGTTTGATGAAAAACAGTTTGAAGAAGACCAAAAGAACATCATTGATCACTATGTTAAAATCGGCTTCAGTGATGCCGAAATTGTGTCTGATTCTGTTTGGAGAGACAAGGACGGACAGGTCAATCTTCAGCTAACGATCGATGAGGGCACTCAATACAAATTCGGAAATATTACCTGGAAAGGAAACTCCATCTATTCCGATGAGCAGTTGTCGGCTGTCCTCGGCATCAATAGGGGAGAAATTTACAGTCCAGAACTCCTCACCAAACGACTCGAATTCAGCCTTGACGGACGCGACGTCTCCTCTCTTTATATGGACAATGGTTATTTGTTCTTTAATGTCGATCCCATCCAGGTGGCTGTGCGTCAGGATTCGATTGATCTCGAAATGCGCATGTATGAAGGTCCTCAGGCAACCATTGACAGGGTGATGATCATGGGTAATACCCGTACTCATGACCATGTCATTAGGAGGGTTATTCGAACCAAGCCAGGTGAAAAGTTCAGCAGGAGTGATATGATTCGTTCGCAACGAGAAATCATTAATCTCGGCTACTTCGATCCTGAGACCATTCAGATGACGCCCAAACCCAATTTCGAAAGAGGTACTGTGGACATGGAATTTGTGGTTGAGGAGCGCCCTTCTGACCAGCTGGAGCTCTCTGCAGGATACGGGGGCTTCCAGGGGCTAATCGGTACCCTTGGAGTCACCTTTAATAACTTTTCCATTCAAAACATCCGGAACAGGGCCTCATGGAGTCCATTACCTACAGGCGATGGACAAAGACTTTCATTGCGTCTACAATCGAACAGCCGTTTTTTCAGATCTTATAATTTCTCATTTACAGAACCCTGGCTGGGAGGGAAAAAACCCAATGCTTTCACCGTTGGTGCAGCTAGCTCATCTTTCGACAATACATCATTTGGTGCAGGAAAACTGGGTATTACGAGGATTTTTGCTGGTCTAGGCACTTCTCTTAAATTCCCCGATGATTTCTTCGTTTCCACGACCACGATCAATATAGAACGGATCAATCTTGATCAATTCAGCAATCAGTTCATTGTCAACGATGGAAACTTCAAGAATTTCAACATCAGTCAGACCATTTCGCGCAGTTCAGTGGCCAACCCTTTGTTCCCCATGAGTGGGTCTAAAATCTCGCTTACTCTGCAGTTTACCCCGCCATATTCCCTTTTCAGGAAAGACAACTTCTGGAAACTATCGGACGAAGAAGCTTCTGAACTCATCTTGCGAGAAAATCTTGGCCGTGGGGTTAGGAATCAATTAACGGGTGCAGCTGCCGATCAATTCATTGCAGATATCGAAGAGTCTCGCAAATTTGAATGGCTCGAATACCACAAGTGGCGGTTCGATGCCGAATGGTACTACAACATCGTTGGAAAACTCGTTTTCATGACATCTGCAAAATTGGGCTTCTTGGGTTCTTATAATCAAGCGGTAGGAGATATACCCTTCGAACGGTTCGAACTGGGCGGTGACGGATTGTCCAATCAGAATACAGGCATAACGGGGACCGATATTATTGCATTGAGGGGCTACGAAGTGGAAGACATCGACCCTAATACCAGGGCTACCGGTGGAGGCATTATATTCAACAAGTATACCGCCGAATTGAGATATCCTTTGTCAACAAACCCCAATTCCACGATTTATGCCACTTTCTTCCTACAAGGTGGAAATCAGTGGTCTAGCTTCAGGGAATTCAACCCCTTCGATATGAAAAGATCCGTGGGTGTCGGATTAAGGGTCTTCCTACCCATGTTTGGATTGCTCGGTTTTGACTATGGCTTTGGTCTGGATAAAACAATTCAAAACAATCCTAATCCGGGATTGGGTGCATTAGGCAAATTCAGTATAATTTTAGGATTTGAACCCGATTAGATTAATATTTCGTTAATTACCGCGAGTATGCGTGTACCGGTAATGATTATTTCGTCTCATTATCGGTCTAAGCTGATAAAAATGAAAAAAAATACAATATTCATCCTGATTCTTTTCTTTGCCCTAACCGGCGCTATAAATGCCCAAAAATATGGGTATGTCAATTCGTCTCAATTGTTGCTTTCAATGCCTGAAATTAAGCAAGCGGATCAGACCTTGCTCAATTATCAGAATGAGCTCATCGCCAAGGGTGAAAAGATGGTAGAAAGATTTGAATCAAACTACAACGATTACCTGGTAAAAGTCAATAATGGTGAATTGTCGCAGGTACAGATGCAACAATCCGAAGCTAGCTTAGCCCAGGAGCAACAAGCTATTCAAAAGTTTGAAGTGGAAGTCCAACAGCTCATTGCAAAGAGAAAGCAGGAGCTATACAGCCCTATACTGAAGAAAGTCCAGGACCTTGTTGATAAGATTGCACAGGAAGAGGGCTACATGATGATCTTTGATGCAAGCATCGGGGGTATTTTGTTTGCCAAGGAGGCCGACGACTTGATGCCTCTTTTAAAGCAACGACTCGGTATATGATGGGCTAGATCCCGATAAAATCACTGATCATTTTCCTGTCGATTACTCCAATTAGTTCATTCTCATTGTCCAGTACTGCGGCAACAAACCAGCCGTAGTTGTTGAGCGCATGAAATGCTGTCATCATATTCATATCCGCAGTGAGGTAACCGAAAGATGACTGAATATACCTGCTTACCGGTTCATGCCCGGCATTCCTTTGTCTACAATCGTCGATAAAAATGGAAGGAATCGCACCCACAATGTCCCGGTCTTTATTAAACACCAGGAAACTTGACTCCTCTTCGAGTTCGAATAATTTGGACATTTCATCATCGCGATATACCCTGGTAAATTCGCGGTAGGCGACTTGCTCGACGGATGTATTCAACATCCTGTATTCTGCTGCAATTTGCCTGTATTCGGATCGCGCCATCACAAAGACAAAAATGCCGATGAATATGAGCATGAAGTTGTAATCTGTAAAAACACCTGTAACTATAAAAAATACGGCAAAAACCTGGCCTACTACCGATGCTATGCGTGTTGCTTTCAGGCGATCTGAAGTCCACATGGTAAGAAGGGATCGCAAGACACGGCCGCCATCCATGGGAAAGGCAGGTATCATATTAAAAATGATCAGGGCCAGATTGATCAGCAATAGGTAGCCGATGTAATCCTGAGGGGCATCGACGAGATTAATTTGCTTTCCGCGCGGAAGTAAATCACCAAATCCTATCCATTGTACAACCCCGAAAAAAAGAGCTAAGACAACATTCACTGCGGGGCCAGCAAGTGCGATGACCAATTCATGGCGAGGTTCCTTGGGCATATTTTCCAGCCTTGCTACCCCTCCTATCGGAGATATTACGACATCTCTGGTTTTTACACCGTACCGTCTTGCAGTCAAAGCATGACCAAACTCATGCATGACGACGAAGGCAAAAAGAATCATTACATAAGTAAAAAACCAAAATGCATCCCCGGCCGAGAGGTCATTGTTTATAACGAAGTAAAGAATAAAGAGAATGAGAAATCCAAACGTCCAGTGGACCTTTACAGGGATTCCGGCAAAGTCCCCTATCTTTATCGACCCCGAACTCAATCCCGAATTCATTGTACCGCGTCACCACGCAAGATTCGAAACCTTTTGCGCGATTCAATGGCAAAGGTGCTGTCTGAGTAGTCTAAAAAGAGTTTTTCGTAAAGGTCCTTAGCCTCATCTTTTCGATTCAGTATCTCGTCGTACAGGCTTGCCAGTTCAAAAAGGGCATTATCCGCACGGATTTCATCCGGATGGTCAGAAATGATCCGCTCCAGCAAAGCTATGCCTCCATCGTAATCTGTTTTTCTTATCATGTCTTTAGCCTTGACGAAGTAAACATCATCATGCAAAGAGTGATTGGGAAAAACCGTCAGGATAGAGTCCAGTTTTTGATAAGCGAGCCTTTCCTGGTTTTGAAAAAGCAGCAATTCCGCCCTTGCGAAAAGTTGTAATGGCAGATAGGTGGTATCCAGGTTCGCATTGTCCATGATGAAGACAGAAAGATCAATGGCGTCATTGGATATCAATCTGGATGTCGCAGACTTCAGGATATCGAACTGCTCTTGAGCCCATTCAAAATCACCAATGTAGTAACTCAGTTTAGCATTCTTGAAACGAGCACGCTCACCGAGATGATCTTCTTTAAATTCTTTGTCAACCTGTGAATATAGAAGTGTTGCTTCCCAGACCTCGTCGTTCATCAGATAATAATCCCCAAGATCTAGCTTCGCATTGGCACGTATATAGTTGTTCACACCGGGATAAGCGAGCAATTCCTGAAGTATGTTTATGGACCCTTGGAGATTATTCATATATAAAGCCTCCAGCTGCGCCAACTCCAGAATGATCAAGGCCGTTTTGCTGCCGCGACCCATAGCGTCAAGAAAAGTCTCGTATTCTGCTTTTAAGGCGATTACATCATCACCATTCAACCTGTTGGAAGAAATCAGTTTCTTTCTTTTGGTCTCAAGCAACTCTCTTTTGGAATCAATAAAATACCCGGAATTGGGATCTTTACTTTCTACGATGTATTCGAATCCTGCAATTGCTGTGTCATAATCTTTGGCGTTGGCAGCTATTTGGGCGATGGAATAAATCCGGCTACCATTTTCATCGAGCCGGCGATCCAAGGCCTTGGCCTGTCTCAATGCCATAGGATAATTCTTGTTGCGTACGAAAACCCATTGAATCATTTCCGGGAAGAAGACATTTTCCGGGTCCTCCTGAACTTTCTCGTAGAGCTTGCGGCGAAGAACTTCATAGTCTTCATCCTGCGTCAGGTACCTTGAAAAATAATTCTGTACTGAGCTAAGCCTGTTTGAGGCAGCCATAGGGCTTTGAAGATAAAAATGAATCATCCGTTCGGTCTCATTCATACGCCTGTATATCTCGGCGATGCTATAGGAATAGATGCCCGAATTTCCACTCAGCTCCTCTCCTTTCTCAAAAGTCTCCAGGGCAAGTTCATATTTGGCAAGCCGTGCAAAAGAATTGCCAAGGCTACTAATAGCACCTCGGTTGTTTGTCAGTTTGGAAATGGCCATTCTGTATTGATCGTTGGCCTCATCGGGCAAGGCAAGACGCTCCAACAGGCTTCCGTATGACACATACAATTGAATCATATGAGGTCTTTCGGACAATGCGGTTTTGATTTCTCTTTCCGCTTCATTGTACTGCTCGAGGGCCATTAGCGACTCTATGTATTGATTGAAATAGTAGTCATTAAATCCTGCCCGGTCCGACAATCTCTTGTAGAGCACGGCTGCTTTCTCGTACTCACCGGACTGATAGTACTGGTTGGCCAGCTTTGCTTCCTGTTGCCCCCACAAAAGTGTACAGGAGATAACAAATACGACACTACAGACGATCTGTTTTATTTGCATTTTTAATAAAATATAAAGCTAAAAGATCATTGGGTTAACGCAGAATGACAATGCTTAGTTGCCAGGTAGAATAAAAAAGCCATCCCGGATTCCGGAATGGCTTATGAATATTTCTTTTGGGCAGAAGAATTTCTATCCTTCCAGTTTGAATGTCACAGGTAGCGTATATAGCACGCGGACCGTCTTTCCTCGTTGCTTTCCTGGTTCCCAAGCTACTGCAAGATCATTCATTCCTTCTACAACTTTCAAGGCAGCCTGACCGCATCCAGCTCCAATGTCACGCACAATTTTAGCATCGGTTACCTTGCCATTTTTCTCAACGACAAACTGGATATAGACACGTCCTTCAACACCATTTTCGCGCGCTATAGCAGGATATTTAAGATTACCCTGTAGGTATCGGATCAGCTTTTCATCTGAACAAGCTTTATCCTCACAGCCCCCGAACAACGGCATCTGCTCAACTACCTTGAAAATTTCCTCTACTTCCGGCTCTGGTGGTGGCGGTGGTGGTGGCGGTGGCGGTGGCGGTGCCTCAGTTTTAGGCGGCGGCGGTGGCGGCTCTTCAAAGACTGTTTCTTCCTCGACCGTCTGATCCTCAAATTCCGGTTGGTCTTCCTCTTCTATTTCCTCTTCCGGCACCTCCTCAATCACTGGTGGTGGCGGCGGTGGTGGCGGCGGTGGCGGCTCAGCCGTTCGAGGTGGCTCAATTTCTATCTCCTCATCGATTTCCAGGCTGTACTGGGACACATCTATGACTTGTTCAAAATTAGTCCAGCTGAAACCCAAGACAATCAAGGCTAATGCAGCTGCCAGTCCAAACCTGAATATGGTACCACTGTGTCTGAAAATATTCACATCGGGGTATTTGGCTCTTGCCTTCAGGGGAGAACCGAAATCCTTGCCTTTGTATTTTTCGGTCAAACCTTCCTTGCTCGCAAAGATTGAGCGCAAGGTGAATATCATGACCAAAATCACCACGATGAGGACTATGAAACCAATCATCACCTGCTGGGCGGATAGTGCTATATCCATAAACCTAGGTTTTAATTTCTAATGATAAATAAAGTACGCAATAAGTAAGCCCATAATATTAGCAATTATATCCAGAATGTCAAAAGAACGCGCATTCAAAAATATTTGTAGAGATTCGCAACCGATGCTGAAAATTAACACTCCCAAGAGGGTTGGCTTCCTGTATTGGCTGCGAATTGTGCGATCAAAGGATGACATACAAATGATGTATTGCATCCCGAATAGAAACATATGAACCAACTTATCGATGAAAGGCAGATTGAAAACAACGTTTTGCTGACCATCTTCCACCCGTACCGTCATCAGAAAGAACGTCAAAACAGCCCACGAGACGGCAGCCACGACATTCCATAATCTCACGTTTACGGCTCCTTTCAACTTATCAGATGCAAATAACCCGCATTTTGGTGCTAGCTCACCAGTGCCTCGTACTCTTCTGCGGTCATAAGTCCTGCAACTTCGTCCGGATCGGACAATTCCACTTTGATGATCCACCCCTCAGTGTACGGCGATTCATTGATCAACCCCGGGTTGTCTCCTTCATTTTCATCGAGCTGAGGGTTAAATTCGATCACTTTGCCGGACACAGGCATGAAAAGGTCCGAAGTGGTTTTTACAGCTTCTACCGTTCCAAAAACATCATCACTGGATAACTCTTCTCCCACTGTGTCAACTTCTACGTATACAATCTCTCCCAGTTCGCTTTGTGCATGATCAGTAATACCTATCACCCCAATTCCATCTTCTACCCTGATCCACTCATGTTCCTTGGTATATTTCAAATTGTCTGGATATGCCATAATTCAGTTTTTTGCAATAAAGGACCTCACCCAGTCCAGTGTGACGGATTTAGGACGCTCAAGAGGAAATCCTAATGCACGGGACCAGCACAATGCAGAAAGTACACCCAAAGCGCGAGATACGCCGAACAGCACTGTGTAATAATTGTATTCTTTCAATCCATAGTGAACGAGAATAGCCCCCGAATGAGCATCCACATTAGGCCATGGGTTTTTGACCTTTCCGAGACCTTGTAAAATCGGTGGTACCACTTCATACAGATTCCAGACCACATTGACGATATTCGAATCTTTCAGATGTTTTTCGGAGAATTTTTTTTGTGCAATGAACCTGGGATCTGGCTTCCGCAAGACCGCATGTCCATATCCCGGTATTACCTTGCCTTCATCCAGGGTTTTATTGACATATTCCGCAATTTCATCCTTGGTAGGATTGTCGGTGCCAAGATATTCAAGCATTTCGAAGATAAACTTGATAACTTCCTGGTTTGCGAGGCCATGAAGCGGTCCAGCCAGTGAATTCAACCCCCCAGCAAAAGATAAGTAGGGGCTGCTCAATGTTGAGCCTACCAGATGTGTCGTATGAGCCGAGGCATTGCCTCCTTCGTGATCGGCATGGATCGTCATATAAAGACGCATCAAACTCATGAATTGCGGGTCTTCAAAGCCCAGTCGACGGGTAAAGTTCGCTGACCAGTCAAGCGAGTCATCCACTTTCAGATGTGTATTGTCGTGGTAATTTTTTCTGTAGATGTACGCGGCAACTTTTGGTAGCTTGGCGATGAGGTTCATCGTGTCCTCATAGGTAGCATCCCAAAAATCACTTTTTGACATACCATCAGCATACCTTGCAGAAAATACACTTTCAGTTTCCATGGAAATTACCGCAGCAGAAAATTGTGCCATTGGGTGTGCATCCTGTGGAAATGCATCCAGTAAGTCAAAGGTGTGCTGGGGCACATTTGAGCGTTTACCCCATTCTTTACTAACCCAATTGACCTCCTCCTTCGACGGAACCTCCCCGGTGAGCATCAGCCAGAAAAGGCCTTCCGGTAATGGTTCATCGTCTCCCTCTGCTGACGGAAGGACATTCTTCAGCTGAGGTATTGAGTAACCCCTGAACCTGATACCTTCTTCCGGGTCGAGGTTCGAGGTTTCCCATATCATGCTTTTTACGCCTCGCATGCCACCAAAAACTTGTGCCAGGATTACTTCATCGACCTTTTTTTGACCGTGCTCTTTTAATATACTGCGTACTTCATCCCTGGTCTTGGACGCCAGAGCTTCAAATTTCTTTTTCAAAACATCCATCGGAAAGCCTTTTTCATCATGGGAATATGGAAAACACGAAAATAATTCGACAAGAACAAAATAACCCGTAATAACATATCTTTTTTATTATTATCGACAAAGGAAAGATTGATACCACATGTTCTTGATAGATGATACTCTTGTCAGCGACGATATTCTCCACGAAAAGTTCACGTGCGACCTCGAGCGCTGCAAGGGAGCCTGTTGTTGGGAAGGTGATTTTGGAGCACCGCTCGAACCCGGCGAGCTTAAACAAATTGAAGAAATTTATAGCGAAGGCCTACTCGATATGGACCCCTCTCTTAAGCATTGGATAGAAAGTGAAGGTTTGTTTGTCAAGCATCCCGAAAGAGAGATTATGGTGACGAGTTTAAAAAGGGACGGGGCTTGTGTTTTCCTCGTTAGAGACGCCGGTGGAATAGGCAGGTGTGCTTTCGAGCAAGCTTATTACAATGGGAAAACAGATTTCATTAAGCCGCTGTCATGCCACCTCTATCCCATTCGTATCAATCGAAACACAACCACGGGTTTGGAAGCCATCAATTATGACCGTTGGGACATTTGCTCTCCGGCCTGCAACCTTGGTAAAAAGAAGAAAATGCCCGTTTTCAGGTTCGTGAAAGCTGCCCTGATACGCAAATACGGTCCGGATTACTTTGAACAGCTGGAAGCCGTATACGATGATGTTTCGGAATCAGAACGCCGTGACAGATCCATTTGAAAATACCTTTTAAAGGTGCTACCTTTGCGTTCCTTTTGAAATACCTTGACTATTTAAATTTTCCCATATGGCCTTGATAGGAACGATTAGGAACAATATGTGGTTTGTTTTTGTGCTGATTGCACTGGCGACTGCAGCGTTCATTTTGATGGATGCGCAAGGACCCGGCGGAGGAGCCACGGCTTCCACACCCATCGGCGTAATCAACGGTGAAAAAATAACCAATTTAGAATTTGACCGCGCTTATCAGACTCTTTTCAGCAATGCCCAAGATCCGCATTCGAGCAGAGCGGGTTTATGGAATTATTTCGTGGAGCAAAAAATCATCCAGGAAGAAGCGGACAAACTCGGTTTGTACATTGGATACGACGAACTAATGGACTTGCAGTTTGGTCAAAACATCAGTCCTATCATATACCAGAATTTTCTCAACCCCACAACAGGTCAGGTCGATTTTGCACAGCTGCAGCAAATCAAACAACAACTTGAGTCGGGTACTGAGATGAATGCTAATTTCCGTCAATTTTGGGCCGAACAGGAGAAACAAATCAAAAAGACCCAGCTGCAGGCTAAACTTGAACTATTGGCAAGCAAGGCGATTTATACGCCGAATTGGCTGGCAGAGGAGGCATACAGCGAAGAAAACGCTCAGGTAGACATGGCTGTGGTAAAGATCCCATTCGATAACATTCCCGGCGATAATATAGAAGTTGCCGAATCGGATATCTCGGATTACATTTCGAAAAACAAAGAGGACTTCGAACTCAAGGAAGAAAAGCGCGTTGTCGACTTTGTAAGTCTTCGGGTTTATCCAAGTTCCCTGGACACAGCTCAGTGGCTTGAAGACGCCCAGGAAGTGGTAGAAAACTGGAAAGGCACTTCTGAGGACTCAATTTTTGCCATCAACAATAATGGTATCTTTCGCGACTATTATGCCTCGGAAGAAGAAATAGACGAATTTTATCAGGACAAAATCGGGGGTTATGAGATTGGTGGAGTTTACGGTCCATATGTACTGGGCAACAGTTACCAGGTGGCCAAGTTGATCGATAAAAGAATTGTTCCTGATTCCGTAAAAGCCAGGCATATCCTCCGAAGAGCTGTCCCTACCAATGCAGCGGCTATGGCCGAAGCCAACCGTTTAATAGACAGCCTCATGCTCGTTGCCAAGAGGAGAACCACTCCTTTCGATACTTTGGCCGCCCAATTCAGTCAGGACCAGACCAACAACTTGAATGGGGGTGATCTTGGCTACTTTACACAAGGCATTATGGTGCCGGCGTTCAACAAGGCAACTTTTATCAACGGCAGGGAAGGCGATTATGTGAAGGTAACGACATCATTTGGTGTCCATCTTGTCTACATCGAAGATCTAGTTTACAACAACAGGCGCCCAAAGTACAAAATGGCCTATGCAAATGTTCCCATCATTCCGTCCAAAGAGACTCAGGATGATGCATATGAGCGCATGTTCGAATTGGTTAGTTCCTACCCCTATTTAGAGGATTTGACAGAGGCAGTGGACCAAGATGCCGAACTCTCCATGGAAAAAAGCAATGATCTCGCCATTAATGACTACTCGATAAGCAATCTAGGGGCTGGTAATACCTCCAGGGAAATTGTGCGTTGGGCTTTTAATGGTGATACAGAAATCAACGACGTATCACCAACCGTTTTCATCTATACCGATCCTATCAATTATTTCAACAGTCGATACGTCATTGCGGGGCTGTCGCAAATTAAGAAACCAGGTATGATGAAACCTCGCGACGTCAGGAATCAGGTAGAATTTGCGGTCCTCAATCAGAAGAAAGGGGCATCGGTTGTGCCGGAAATAACGGGAAAAGAATTGTCTGCCATTGCCCAGCAATATGGGGTAGAGGTTGACACCTTCCTCAATTTAAATCTGTTGAACAGCTTTGTAGCTGGATTGGGAAATGAACCCAAAGTACTGGGACAGGCATTTAAACTGGATGTGGGCCAGACGGGTTCTCCCATCGTAGGAAACAGTGGTGTTTTTGTGGTCAAGACTATCAACAAAACCGAGGCAGGCGCCCCATCAAACATAGGATTCATCAAACGAACCGTCTCTCAGCGTCTGCGCGAGAATACCTCACTCTTACTGATAGATGCATTAAAGAGAAAAGTGGACATTAAGGACAACAGGTCCATATTTTTCTAATCTGTGCGGACCGTTCATACAACAGTGTAACATGTAGCCGTCGTTCTAATGAACATGAGAACACTGTATGTCGTGGCATGGACTCTTATCTTATTCTGTGCGTGTTCACGCAATGAAAGCAGCAAGGTGGAAGTCTCGGACCAGCAAGGAAGACTTCGGGAGGTCTACTTCTTGGATAGGGACTCCCTCAGACAGGGTCTCTCATGGTCCTTTTATCCTGGCACCTTGGACACCTTTGAACGGTCTTCTTTCCTTAATGGTCAGCTTCATGGTCAGAGGAAACTTTTCTATGAAAACGGCATCACTGAAATTGAAGAAAATTACGAGAATGGGACTTTAACCGGTGAAGTACGTACTTACCATCCGAATGGTGTGCTCGCCTTTATGGCTACCTATAGCAATGATGTGCTTTCAGGAACCGTCCAGACTTATTACCCTTCAGGGGTGTTGAAGGAAACGGTTTCTTTTTCCAATAACGAAGAGAATGGTCCTTTTACCGAATACCACCCCAATGGAAAAAAATCATGGGAAGGGATTTATCTGCACGGCGAGAATGAAGTTGGCGAACTACTCCAGTACGATACCTCTGGCACGCTGGTAAGAAAAATGTGGTGCGATAGCTTGTCCATTTGTCGCACCCAATGGAAAAAAGAAAATGCGGATATTGTCACTCAGTAGTATGAATTTGCGCTTTCTAGCATGTGTATCCCTGATTTTATTCCTTTGTGCGCCTGGTGAGGCACAATTGGGTTCAATTCAATCTTTCGATTTCTTAAATCTAAGTCCATCGGCAAGAACTGCAGCGCTTGGAGGAAGTCCTATCGCCTTGAGTGATGGTGATATCAACATTGCACATATCAATCCTGCTTCTATCAATGAGTCCACTGAACATTTGCTGGCCCTGAATCATAATTTTCACCTTGCAGATATTTCATTTGGCAATGCCTCGTATGGATTCCATTCGTCAAAGCTCAACACCAGCTTTCTTGCGGCATTTCAATTCATCAACTATGGAGACTTTGTGAGAACCAATGAAGTGGGTGAAGTCAATGGTACTTTCCATGCAAGAGAAAACGTACTTGTAATAGGAATGAGCAGAATGCTGAATGAAAGGATATCTGGAGGTCTACACCTGAAAACAATTACTTCGTCTTTTGATGGTTACAATGCTTTTGGTTTGGCATTTGATTTTGGTTTAAACTACCATAAGCCAGGAGCCTTGCATCAATACAGCTTGGTAATCAGGAATGCAGGTGTACAATTAGCAGCTTATGATCTTCAAAAGGAATCTCTACCGTTAGATATCCAGATCGGGTTTTCCAAGCGTCTGCAATATGTACCTTTCCGCTTTTTCATAACCTTTCATCACTTGAATCAATGGGATCTTTCCAACGACTTTAGTTTGGATGATGACCCTCTTTTTTTTGATCAACCGCGGTCCGAACCTGGGTCTTTCAGCCAGGCTGCCGACAACTTATTCAGGCATTTAAGACTCGGAGGAGAAATTTCCATTGGAGCCAATGAACAAGTAAGGCTTCGCATAGGCTACGACCATCAACAGAAAAAAGATCTGAGCGTCCCGGGGTACAGGGCATTCAGTGGATTGAGGATGGGCCTGGGAATCAAGATAAAAGCACTTCAGCTGGATTATGCTTTTGGAAGAAACCATCTTTCTGGAGGCGTGAATCACTTAAGCCTTATCCTTCACCTCAAAGATGTATTCAGCAAACTTTAATTCTACATCCACGGCTTGTTGGTAGATTCCACCAGGAAAATAAATTGATCGAGTAAATGCTTTGCTTTTTTGTGAGAGATATAAGGGATGGTGAGGCAGCCAGCCGACGTATGAATGAAAAGTGTCGCCAGGTCTCTTCGCCATTGATAGGGATTTTGCTTTATAACAATATTCTGGATTTTGTATACGGGTAATAAAGAGTGCTTATATCCCAGGATTCCCCCTCCGACATACACTTCTTCTCCATTGAACGCAAAACGCTTTTTGCGCCATTCAACGTGGGTCAGCCCAATCAGGACTGCCCAAATAATGAAAATGACAACTGCAGCCAGGAAATTCGAGAAAAACATCAGCAACAGAAAGGGTAATCCCAAGAATGCCGTTTGATAGATGGCAGATCGATAGAAATAATGCCTAGATACACTGTGATAATGGTCAAAATTTCCAGAATCTGTGCCCAGCCATGTTTTTTTGACATAATTGATTTTGGTCAAATCACAACCGGGTATTTTTAGCTGCATGCGGCCCTTCGTGTTTTCGTTGGATCTGGCCTGTCTGAAAAACAAGTTGAAAAAACCAATGCGCCGTTCAAAGAGATTTTGGCCCCAAGAGAATATCTGAATCTTTTTGTCAAGTGCTGCAAACTGCTTTTTATTCAGTAAACCTTGGGTGACCTGAAATTTGTCACGGATGCGTACAAACCTGAGTTGATAATGCCTAAGAAAAGTTGTGAGAAGAGAATACAATACCGTGATGGGCAAGAGAAGCAGCCCTATAACCACATAAGCTTCAAGGCCGATACCTGAAGCAATGTCCCTGGCTGCATTAAATAAATCCCTGGGGTCCAGGTCAAACGAATAGGAATAGGCAAAAGCTGATCCTGCCAAACCAAACAGAAGTCCAATCGGTTTGAAATGATTCTGCACTAGCCCTATCTTAATCAAGTCATTGTTATTCAGGGTAAGTATGACTTCTGTCTCTCCGCTTTCAGCTGCTACAGGGACTATGTCAGCAGATAATTGCCTTTTTTTCAGCAGTAAATTTCGGAGTTCTTCAGCCGTTGCCAAATCAAGGGCGTCGATCTGGAGTTCACTTTGGTCTGATCCGGCCGTTTCTATTTCTACCTCCGTCACGTTGAGAAACTGATGTAAAAAACTCTGATTGAAGTTGATCGACTGAATCCTCTTGAAAGGCACAGTCAACCTGGTCTTTTTCAACACGCCTTTTTCTATGACCAACTCTTTCTCAGACAGGTAATAGTAATATTTGAAGTAGGAAATGATGGATGTCACCATTCCAAAAATACCCAAGACCGAAATGGCCATTTCAAATCGGTCAAACGATCGCTGTCCTCTACCGATAAAGAATGCCAGAAGTATAGGCCACAGCTGATTAAAAAGGCTGCGTAAAAATTTGAGTACTATAAATATAACAGCCCATTTGGATTGCCTTCTTGGAGAGCTGAACTCGTCATTCCTCTTCATAGGAAGAAGTTTTCGAAAGAACGTAGTGCTTGATCTTGTCAGCAACGGAAGGTCTCAACCCCGGAATTGACAAGTCGCTACTACTGCCCCCGGCCGTATAAATACGTAGACTGCTTAAATCAAACAACCTGTCCAACGGACCTTGGAAAACCTCGGCATGCTGAATACGGTTGAATGGAATAACAACGGAAGATCTCCAGATCAGCCCTTTTTTATAAACAATGTCCCTTTCTCTCAAAGCATACAGCTTTCGTCGAAACCCAAAAATTTTAAGGGCCAGGCTCGTACCCATCAAACCGAGGAACAATATGAAAACACCTGTCTTCATCCAACCTGTCAAGGAATCACTTCCGGCAATGACCCCAATCAAGACCCCCCCCGCCGCTAAAATCCAGAATATGAGGTTGCTGATTATTCCCACCAAAAGGTAATCTTTGTGAAGTCCGGTAAAGGCAATTTCTTCCACAGAAGGCAAGTTGCCAAGATCTACCTGCAGATTGGAAAATTCTTCGCCCATTTGATGCGTTTGTTAGAATTAGAGGACGTAAATTAAATCGAAATTGTATTTTCTTTCAATTATGTGGACAAACTTGATGAAATCGTTGACCGTACTGCTTATCTGTATGGCCTTTGCCTCCGCGTTGACGAGTCAAGGGGTTCTATTCAAGGATTTTACGCTGTCTGAGGCTACATCGGAAGCGCTGAAAACAGATAAACTCATTTTTGTCGACGTTTATACCGATTGGTGCCTGCCCTGCAAACAAATGGACCAGCTGGTATTTACGAACAGTGAGCTGGAACAATTTTTTGGCGATCACTTCATACCTGTCAAATGGGATGCAGAAGACGGAAAAGATGGTGAGCTTTCTGCAGCACGTTTTGGAGTTTCGTCGTATCCGACTCTTTTGTTCCTCGACGGAAATGGATCTCTCCTGGTAAGCCACAATGGCTTCCTTTCCGTAAAGGATTTGATGAAAATGGGAAACAGGGCGCTTGCGCTCACCGACAACTATACAGTCATAGAATCATTTAATGCAAATCGTTCTCCTGATTATGAAACATCTGATTTAAAAAAAATACTCGACCTTTCCAGGGATCATTTCTTCGATGGGAAACTGGAGCTGATTCATCAATACCTCGATAATAAATCTTTCATTTCCGAGGATGATCTCATTTTGATCATGGACGATATAGATCATTTCGATCTCCCTCTTCTTGAACGTATCACACCGTTGACCACTGGTTTGAGTGATGCCGAGATTGCTGTCCGCAGAAACCCGGCTCAACGACAGCAATGGAAAAGAAAAACACAGGATGCACTGCTGACCCACATCGAGGAATCTACCCAAAACAATGATTTTAACCGTTTTGTCAAGTCTACTGAGATCATGAAACTGATTCCTCATTTCAAGAAGCGTGATTTAGAATGGATGTATTACGATTTCTATCGCGCCAATGACCTCAACCACTACCGCGTTTTTGCCACCTATATGATTGAAACCTATCTTTTAAAGACATCCCCCGAGGAGGTCATACAAATTGACAAAGAGCGTTATGGTCAACTGCGTTCGCCTGCCTTAGATCAGCCGGACTTTGAGGGAGAAGAAGCCGTAGTAGAAAGTAATGCCACCCCTAGGTTGGACTCGATTGAAGAGATACACTCCCTGGGACAATACATTGCTAACCGGTTGTATGCCATTAGCGGTGATTTCTTTGCGTTCTACGATGATCATACTTCACTTGACATGGCCTCACAATGGGCTGCTATGGCTTATAACTACTATCCCTATGATTTGAAATACTATGAAAACCACATGACGATCTTATACAAGAAAGGGGATATCGTGAAAGTAGAAGCCCTGAAAAAATATTTGGAATCGATGCCTCTTTACAGGGAAATGAAAATTAAGAAAAAACGTGAAGCTGCCATCACGTCCTACTGACTTCAATGGCCAATTCGATATCATCAACCAGCGCGACCCTGTCTGCTTCGACATGAGAAGATAAATCTATCCGATCCGAAAGCACTTCCCTGCTGATGTATTCCTGATGTGTTTTTACCGCGGCTTCAACTAAAGGGTGGTATTCCAGATTTACGAAGATGCGATCCGTCACTTCGAGGCCACTTTGCTTTCTAATATTTTGAATGCGATTGACTATTTCACGGGCAATGCCTTCTTTTTTCAAATCTTCATCGATGGACACATCAAGTGCAACGGTGATATCTTTATCGGAAGCCACCTGCCAACCTGGAATTTCATCGGTGGAAATATCAAAATCCTCTCTATCAAGATCGTATTTCACCCCTTCAATAACAAGCTCATAGCGCCCTGTTTTTTCTATTTGTGCGATGTCGTCCTGAGACAAGTTGCTGATAATCGCATTTCCCTTTTTCATATGTTTGCCCAAACGCCGTCCAAGTGTTTTGAAATTGGGTTTTATCCGTTTTTTCAAGAACCCACCTGTGTCCGTGATGTATTCTATCTCTTTTACATTCACCTCTGCAAGGATGAGTGGTTTTACAGATTCCACCTGATTCATAAAGCCCTCGTCAAGAATAGGAAGAAGGATTTTCTTTAAAGGTTGGCGTACGCGAATTTTCTCTTTTTTCCTCAAGGATAATACGAGTGAACATATCCTTTGTGCATAATTCATGCGCTGTTCCAACTCGCCATCGATAAGAAGAGGTTGTACTTCTGGAAGAAGTGCCAGGTGTACGCTGAGATGATCATCGCGATGTGTCACTTGATTCAGGTTGCGGTACAACCAATCAGCGAAAAAAGGAGCATGTGGCGCCATTAATTTTGCTACAGTTTCAAGACACGTGTACAGTGTCTGATAGGCTGAAATTTTGTCTTCGGTGTAATCCCCTTTCCAAAATCTCCTCCGGCACAATCTCACATACCAGTTACTCAGGTGATTTTCTGCGAAATCAGAAACCATCCTGGCTGCATTGGTCGGTTCATAATTATCCATTTCCTCTCTCACATCACGCACGAGCGTATTCAGCAATGAGATGATCCATCGATCAATCTCCTGTCGATGTTTCAAAGGAACATTTTCCTCTTCATAGCGAAAACCATCAATGTTGGCATATAAGGCAAAGAAGGAGTAGGTATTGTAGAGGGTTCCAAAAAATTTTCTGCGCACTTCTTCGACACCCGCAACATCAAATTTCAGATTGTCCCATGGTTGTGCATTGGTCATCATATACCATCTTGTAGCATCCGCTCCATACGTTTCGATGGTTTCAAAAGGGTCGACTACGTTACCGAGCCTTTTGGACATTTTTACGCCATTTTTATCGAGTAAGAGGCCAGTCGATACCACATTCTTAAAAGCTACACTTCCATAAACCATTGCTGCAATGGCGTGAAGCGAATAAAACCATCCTCGCGTCTGATCGACACCTTCACAGATGTAATCTGCGGGAAAATTGTTGGTAAAGACTTTCTGGTTTTCCATTGGAAAGTGCCACTGAGCATAAGGCATGGCACCCGAGTCAAACCAGACATCAATCAGATCCGCCTCTCGATAGAGCTTCTTTCCATTGCCTGAAACAAAAACGATATCATCAACGAAAGGCTTGTGTAGATCTGTAGGGACTGACTGCGAAATACCCAATGTTTTGTTGGCTTTTTCTATTTCTGCTGTCAATTCTTCAACTGATCCTATACATACTTCGCTTTCGCCGTCTTCGCTGCGCCAAATGGGTAGTGGTGTACCCCAGAACCTACTGCGGGAAAGGTTCCAATCCTGAAGGTTTTCAAGCCAGTTACCAAAACGTTTTTCTCCTGTATGAGCTGGCTTCCAATTTATGGTTTTATTCAGTCTCACCATCTCCTCCCTGCAAGCCGATGCTTTAATGAACCAGGAGTCAAGAGGATAGTACAGCACGGGTTTATCAGTTCTCCAGCAATGAGGGTAACTATGTTCATATTTTTGAACATTAAAGGCCCTGTTATCCTCTTTCATTTTGATTGCAATATCTACGTTGACATCCCGATAGTCGGGATCATCTTTGTAATTCTTAACATACCGCCCGGCAAAGTCGGTCACTTCGTCAACGAACTTACCTTGCCTGTCCACAAGGGTCAAAGCGCCCAAACCGTATTTTTTTGCCACCATCATATCGTCTGAACCAAATGACGGCGCGATATGGACAATACCCGTACCTTCTTCTGTCGAAACAAAGTCACCCAAAACCACTTTGAAAGCTTCTCCTTGTTCGGGTTGAACATAGGGAAACAACTGTTCGTAGGAAATCCATTCCAGACGGTCTCCGCTAAATTTGTTCACTACTGTGTATGGAATCACTTTATCACCGGGCCTATAACTGTCGTAATCGGCTTCAGCCTGCCCCGGTTTGAACCATTTGGACAACAAGTCCTCAGCCAACACTACTTTGATTGGAAGGTGAGTGTAGGGGTTGTACGTTCTGACTATGACATAGGTGATTTTGGCTCCAACCGCCAAACCTACATTTGAAGGAAGTGTCCAGGGTGTAGTCGTCCAGGCCAGGAAAAAGACTTCTCCTGAACCGTTCTCATCAAACAAAAAGGAAGATTTATCATTCTCGACGACTTTGAACTGGGCGACGGCAGAAGTATCTTTGACATCCCGGTAAGCACCCGGCATATTCAGTTCGTGGCTGCTGAGACCAGTGCCAGCTGCTGGTGAATACGGCTGGACGGTATAACCCTTATATAGAAGACCTTTATCGTGCAGATTTTTTAACAGTGACCAAACCGATTCGATGTAATCGTTCTCAAAGGTGATGTAGGGATTTTCGAGATCAGCCCAATAACCCATTTTATGGGTTAAATCATCCCACATTTCCTTGTACCTCATGACAGTGTCACGGCAAGCCTTGTTGAAGTCTTCGACCGAAATGGTTTTGCCGATATCTTCTTTTGTGATGCCCAATTCTTTTTCCACTTTAATTTCTACAGGCAATCCATGAGTATCCCATCCACCTTTTCGCTCGACGCGTTCTCCCCTCATGGTATGGTATCGACAAAAAAGATCTTTGACAGTTCTGGCCATGACATGATGGATTCCCGGTTTACCATTGGCTGATGGTGGACCCTCGTAGAAGACAAAAGATTTGCCTTCAGGCCTTTCGTCAATACTTTTCCTGAAAATGTCCTTTTTCTGCCAAAAAGCAAGGATTTCCTTATCGATCGATGGCAGGTCAAGTTGCGTGAATTCCCGGTATTTCGACATGAATAAAAATTAGTTTGCGAAGATCATAATAAATGCCGCAATACCCAAGACTATGCGGTCATGAACGAATAAAACTGGTCTCTATAAAAGCGTAAAATTAATCTGCCAGGCTGGATTTTCTCCTGAACTCACTTTGAGGGTACCACTGCGGCCATTCCTGACTATTGGCAAGTCTCCAACCGATGTTATAATAGATCTGAGCATCCTGGACAACACCTGACATATCCCAGGTGTCTTCATCGTATTCATCGCTCGGTGCGTGGTAGTTCTGTGTGGTATAATCGGCCTTTTTTTGTTTTCCATACTCAATCCCATATTCCAGGTGATCGTAGCCTCCTTCACCAAACAATGCCGGGATTCCCACTTTTGCAAAATTAAAATGATCCGAACGGAAAAAGTATCCTTTCTCAGGTTCCTGATCTGGAAGGACGTAACGACCTTGTTTTTTCAACTCTTCAGCAGCGATTTCATCCATCTCAGAATGCCCAATACCTACTATCTGAAAGTCCTTCATTGGCCCGTTGGGATTGCATCCGTCGACGTTGATATTACAGACCGTCTGGTTTATCGGGAATGAAGGGTTAAGAGCATAATATTCAGAGCCCAGAAGACCTTGCTCTTCAGCGGTCACCCACGTGAAAACAACCGATCTGGCAGGTTTCGATTTCTGTCTGGTAAGATTCTTCGCAATTGCCAGCAAGGTGGCCGAACCGCTAGCATTGTCCAGAGCTCCATTGTAAATGGAGTCTCCGTCCACAGGCGCTCCTATGCCAATGTGATCCCAGTGCGCCGAATAAAGAACATACTCATCCGGATTTTCTGCTCCTTCGAGGTAAGCGATTACATTGTCCGATTGGTCGCGGCGGTAGGTATTCTTTAGAGCTACCGACATCCTGGCATTTAATGGTACGGCTTTAAATCCTGGTTGTCGAGCCGATCGTATCAACGCACTTAAATCCTGGCCACAAGCTTCGAACAGGTCTTTAGCCATATTGAGATGCATCCAGCCTTTGATGTCCGCTCCGCGCTGCACGCTTTCTTTTTCAAGTCCCAACTGAGGCCCCGTCCAACTGCTTTGAACAACAAACCATGGATAACCCGCTGAGGAAGTTTCATGGATAATTAACAACCCACGTAATCCCTGGCGGTCAGCCTCTTCATATTTGTACGTCCAACGTCCATAATAGGTCATTGTGTTTCCCTTGAAAAAGGTACTGTCTTCTCCTCCAAATCCTGGGTCATTGACCAACACGACGGCAACTTTGCCTTTCATATCCATTCCTGCAAAATCGTTCCAGTTCAGTTGGTCATCAACAATGCCATAACCGCAAAAAACCATTTCGGCATTGCTCACATTAACCTCTTCTACAGTTTTTTGGCTGTGGACCACATAATCACTTCCAAAATCATAGGTTTTCTTGCCAGCCGGTGTCAGAATGTTCATTCCACCAACCGGAGTAGAAGTGATTTCTATCATGGGTACCGACTGGGTATATGATCCATCATTGCCCGGTGAAAGACCCATTTGCTCACACTGATTCACCAGGTAGTCTACGGTCATTTTATCTCCTTGTGAAAATGGCATCCTGCCGCCATATTTGTCATCAGAAAGCTCGATCAAATGAGGTAATATATCTTCTGAACCGATGGTGGCAGGACCAGAAATATCATCCCCTCGGTAACAGGAGTGCACGAAAAAAACTCCCATGATCGTGATTGCGACGAGAATTAATGAGCCTTTAATTGACATGACCAGGTGTATTTATTCAGCCTGCAAAATTAGAAAAAGTTGAATTGAAGCGCACACCTCGATGTCTACACCAGCAATTACCCGGATCGAAAGGATTCAATATGGATTCTTTCCTAATTTTTCTGGCGTCTCCATCCTCTTTTGCTTCAGCTATTTTAGGCACTACACCGACACGGTTTTCCATTTCCCTTTCCTGAAGACATAAATGGCCATTAATGCCAGGATGGTTGAGGATACGGCTATGGAAACATAGATTCCTATGGATTCCAACCCCGTATAATTGGCCAATACATATGCTAAAGGTAGCTGGATCAACCAGAATGCTATCATATTCAAGAAAGTGGGTGTATAGGTATCTCCTGCCCCATTGAAAGATTGTCCCAAGACCATTTCATAGGCATAAAAAACATATCCTGCAAGGATGATGCGCAAAGCCCAAATACCATTTTTGAGTACAACGGGATTATCCGTAAATACGCCTACTACGTGGTGGGCCACAAGAATGAAAATTGCTGAAATGCTGGCCAGGAAAACCATATTACAATATGAAGCCATCCAGGCGGATTTTTCGGCTCGATCAGGCCTCCCTGCGCCCAGGTTCTGACCCACCAATGTGGCTGCGGCCATGGCAATTCCCCATGCCGGTAATATGGTAAAGACTATAACGCGAAATGCAATGTTGTATGCCGCCAGGACTTCGCTACCAAATGAAGCTACTATCATGATCATCAAAAACCAGCTTGCAGAGGTAACCAGGTGCTGACCAGCGGAGCCACCGGTGAGGTAGATCAGACGCCCCTGTATCTTCCAAAGAATTTTGAAATTTTTCATTCCAAGCCGGATGAGATTACGGCCATTGAAAAGCTGATAAATTTGATACAAGACACCTATTCCTCTCCCCGTACAGGTCGCAATTGCTGCCCCTTTAAAGCCCAATTCAGGAAAAGGTCCTAAACCGAAAATCAGACATGGATCGAGGAAAATGTTAATACCGTTTGCCAGTATCAGTGTCCGCATAGCTATTGCTGCATCTCCTGCACCACGAAAAACGGCATTGATCGCAAACAATAACATTAGGACAATATTGAATGTGATCATTATGCGGGCGTAATCCTGCCCTTCGGCGATCAGTTTTTCAGATCCCCCCATCACCCTAAGCAAATCAGGTGTATAGAGGAAACCAAAAACACCAATGATCAAAGAAAATAGGATGGCCAAAAGTATGGTCTGAAAAGCTGCATCGTTGGCTCCTTCATCGTCTCCCTCCCCAGTCCTTCGTGACACCAGTGCAGTACCTGCCATGCTGACTCCCATAGCCAGCGACATGACCACAAAAAGAGCAGTTTCAGTTAAGCCAATGGTGGCAAGGTACTCTTCATTACCCAGCCTCGAAACGAAGAAGATGTCACACAAGGCAAACAGCGCCTCCATTGACATTTCCAGGACTATGGGTACTGCCAGTAGATAGAGTGCCCTGCGTATTGAGCCGGTCGTGAAGTTTTTCTCTTCTCCTCTGACAGCGACCCAAAACAGATCGATTATTTTCTTCACGGCATCACTGTGAAAGTCCAAGATAGGGCTTTAGCGACTGGCATCTCCCAAAAGTTCACGGCATGTAAACAGAAGCTTCCTTACAGTGTTAAATAATATTAAGAAACGACCTTGGGAAACCTCTTTATATTTGCACGACGTTTATCAATAATAAATAGCAGTTAAATGAAGGCCTTTCTTACCTTACTCGTTGTCACATTACTGGTTGTTCCGTCTTTTTCACAGGAGATAGCCAGCACATCGCAAACTTCACCAGTTGACAAGTCCAAGGAACCCGTTCAGGAAAACCTTTGGAAGACATTGTCAAAAATTACCTACAAAAAAGAATACGACGAGTTTCTTGGATTCAAGATTGACAAACCCGTTTTTGCCGAATCCATCCATGCCTTGGAAGGCAAAGAAGTGACAGTTAAAGGTTACATCATACCCGTGGAAGGCTATAAAAGTCATAAGGAGTTTATATTCTCTGCATACCCTTATAACATGTGCTTTTTCTGTGGCGGTGCAGGTCCCGAAACAGTCATGGAAGTCGAGAGTACTGTGCCCGTGGAATATACGGCAGAACAGGTGGTATTAAAGGGAAAACTCAAGCTAAACGCAGATGATATCAACAGGCTGATGTATCTCCTCGTCGATGCCGCACCAATAAAATAGAAGTCCACGATACACAATTTCAATCCTTAAAAGAGTTGTAAATAATACAATAAGAAAGGTGATTGACAACTCTGGTTGTCTATTACTTTTGCCCCACTTCTTTCGTATCTCTTTCGCTTGAATCGTCTATTATCTTTTTCCAACCTATTCTTATCCCTACAAAAGCCAGTATAAGGATTAAAAGAACGTACTGAAAGGGGAGAAACGTAACTGCGAATATCCGGGTCCTGTCCAGGACCCACATCAAAGCCAAAAGAATGAAAATGATCATGATTAGACCTGAAAGCTTTCCAAAGCCCGGGACAAGTTCAAAAGGTACATTCCTTTTTACCAGCCACAATGTCAATAACATGACTGCGATGGGAAGAATCTGCGTATAAATATTGGTCTGCAATACGGGCTGACGTTCGAACAGAAAGAGGTAAATATTCAGTAAAACAGCAAAAATACCCGGAATAGCCGCGAGATAAACCAATAAGCAGTACAGGTATTTCCACGGAGTTAGGTGGCCTTCTCCTTTTCCGAAAACATTCGCCAGAAAAGCCGTCATGGGAATGGCAATGAAGTAAAATATAATGATTTCGGGACTGCCGGAAAGGATATCGAAAAATTCTTGTAATGTCATGTCAGCGTTAAAACGGACCTGCTTCAAAGATGATGAATAATCATGTTTTTGGAGCGATCATAGATTTATTTTGAACAAATCGGTTTAATAATTCGCATCCTCATTCACTGGTTCAAGCCTATTTTAAATGTGCATCATTAACCTTATCGGGTCTTCAAGTAGCTCAATTACCCTGACTAGAAAAGTAACTGACGAACTACCGTCAATGACACGGTGATCATAGGAAAGAGCAAGGTTCATCATAGGCCTTATCTCAATCTTACCGTCTACTGCTACGGGACGTTCTTTGATAGCATGCATACCCAGTATAGCGGACTGCGGTCTGTTGAGAATGGGTGTACTGTTCAGCGAACCGAAGATTCCACCATTGGTGATGGAAAAAGTGCCGCCCCGCATTTCTTCCAAAGTGAGCGTTCCGTTGCGCGCTTTCTCTGCTAATTCCTTGATCTTATACTCTATTTCATGGAATGAAAGGGTCTCTACATTATGTACTGGCGGCACCACCAGCCCTGTCGGTGTAGAAATGGCAATAGATATATCTACATAGTCGTGAAAGATGAGTTCGTTGTCGTCTAATATGGCATTAACATGCGGCATTTCCATCAGTACCTGGGCACAGGCTTTGGCAAACAAGGACATAAATCCCAACTTGATGCCATATTTGGCCACAAAAGCATCCTGATACTTTTTCCTCAGGGCGATGATGTTCGTCAAGTCTACCTCATTAAAGGTAGTCAGCATTGCTGTCTGGTTTTTGGCCTCTACTAGCCTGGTGGCTATGGTTCGGCGCATGCGGCTCATTTTTTCTCTCCTCTGGTTGCGGCTGATCGAGTCTTTTGAGGCCGGAACGGTATCCTTTGCTGTTACTGGATGTACGCTTTGAGGCTCAGCTTTGACGGCATCCTCCTTTGTAATCCGCCCTCCTTTTCCAGTACCTTCCACAGCTTCAGGAGCTATACCTTTTTCAGCGAGTATTTTACCGGCAGCGGGTGAAGGGTGTCCTTTCGCATAGGAGCTCTTCTCTTCGGATTTGCCGGTAATGGTCTCTGGTGGCGGTGCTTTTGGTGCCGAGGCGTCCTTTTTCTCCTGTGGCTCGCTTTCGGCTTCAGGTTGCTCTGCAGAAGTGTCAATCTTCGCAACCAATGCGCCGATTTCAAGGTCTTCACCTTCCTTAGCCACTTGAATCAACTTTCCTGCTGCTTCAGCCGGAAACTCCAGTGTGGCCTTATCGGATTCAAATTCACAAATGGGCTCATCCAAACGGACATATGCTCCATTTTCCTTCAACCAGGACGAAAGGGTTACCTCTTTAACCGATTCGCCTATGGTCGGCACTTTCATTTCAATAATGGACATTTAGGGAGATTTATAATTAATTTTTAGACTAATCTAAAAAGGTAATTTTGACCTAAATATCCGTCAATTTTCAGGTATTCACAAAACATTCATTCGTTCTCTTCACTTAAAAAGAGGATATCAATCAAAATGTCAGGATGTAGGCAACACTTTCGAAGGAAAATAATTTTGGCAAAGCACCTGATCTTGAATGAATCATCTTCCGTGTACGATTGGGTTTTTGACAGGAAAGTCTGCAACTACCGACCATGTATCAATAAAGCTTAATCCCAGAATGCTGCAGGGCCAAAATGAAAACTATGAAGCCTTGAAACATCCGACTTTATATCGTGCAATTCAACGGTCCCCCATCAATGTGCGGGGTCATTTTGAAATATCTCGTAAAATGGTGAATTTCAAGCCAAATCGAATACAATGAAAAAATGGATCGTCGTCCTCTCCGCAATTCTTTCCTTAGGATTGACTGCCCAGGCCCCGGTGCCGGAGGCTCCCATAGCCCAGGAAGGCAAAGGCCCTTATAGTCAATTGATCATCAGGGGAGTCACCTTGATCAATAGTACGGGAGCTCCACCCATAGGACCCGTCGATATCGTTATAGAAAACAATATCATCAAGAACATAAGCACAGTGGGTTATCCAGGGGTGGAAATTGATTCTTCCCGAAGACCTAAACTGAACCCCGATGGATACGAGATAGATGCATCCGGGCAGTATGTTTTGCCAGGATTTGTAGATATGCACGGGCATATCGGTGGAAGATGGCAAGGTGCCGGAGGCGAATATGTATTCAAGCTTTGGATGGCCCACGGCATCACGACCGTCAGAGATCCTTCTTGTGGCAATGGATTAGAGTGGGTTTTGAAGCACAAAAAGTTAAGTGAAGAAAACCGGATAACTGCACCGCGTATTCAAGCATATACTGCATTTGGGATGGGCTCTCACACGCCCATCAGTACTCCGGAGGCGGCAAGGGACTGGGTAAGAGAAAATGCCGAAAATGGTGCCGACGGCATCAAATTTTTTGGACTGCCCCCCGATATATTTGAAGCAGCCCTGGAGGAAAACAAAAAACTTGGTAAGCGATCCGCCTGCCACCATGCACAACTCGAAGTAGCAAGATGGAACGTAGTCCACTCAGCCAGGGCAGGACTGACCAGCATGGAACATTGGTATGGATTGCCTGAGGCCCTTTTTGAAGACAGAACCATTCAGGACTATCCCCTCGATTACAACTACCAGAATGAACAGCACAGGTTTGGAGAGGCTGGCAGACTGTGGAAACAAGCTGCCAAGCCCTTTACCCCTCATTGGAACAAGGTCTTGGACGAACTCGTCGAGCTCGATTTTACCATCGATCCAACATTAAACATCTACGAGGCTAGCCGCGATCTCCACAGGGCACGAAGAGCCGAATGGCATGAAGACTATACTTTACCCAGCTTATGGCGGTTTTATCAGCCAAGCAAGATATCACATGGGTCCTACTGGCACTTCTGGGGCACCGAAGAGGAGGTCGACTGGAAAGAAAACTACCAGCTTTGGATGACCTTTATCAATGAATATAAAAACAGAGGTGGGCGTGTTACGACAGGATCTGATTCGGGATTTATCTTTCAGCTATATGGATTTGCCTATATACGAGAACTCGAATTGCTGCGCGAAGCAGGATTTCATCCTCTAGAGGTCATCCGTTCGGCAACACTGAATGGTGCTGAAGCACTGGGAATGGACCACGAAATTGGCAGTATCGAAGTAGGAAAAAAGGCAGATCTGATTGTCATCGAGGAAAATCCACTGCAAAATTTAAAAGTGCTATATGGAACAGGTGCCATCAAACTGACCGATGAAAACGAAGTGGTACGGGTCGGAGGCGTGAAATATACCATCAAGGACGGCATCGTTTACGATGCAAAAGCACTGTTACAGGATGTAAAAGATATGGTCGATGCCGTCAAAGAAGAAGAAGGATTTGAAATTCTTCAACCTGGTATAAAGAAAAAAGAGATCAAGCCTTGATATACAAGTCATAAACAGATCGTAACCAACTGGTTATTCCCCGGGGGAACATCCAAATAAAATGAAAGAATGGAGGCTCATGAAATAGACTACCAAATTTACGGGGAAGAAATGCAATATGTCGAAATCGAACTGGATCCTTTCGAAACCGTAATTGCAGAACCGGGCAGTTTCCTTATGATGGAAGAAGATATCGAGATGACCACCATTTTCGGAGATGTTTCGGGGCAAGATGAAGGCCTTTGGGAAAAGGTTTTTTCCGCTGGCAGGCGCATTCTTTCAGGTGAAAAACTTTTTATGACCGCCTTTTCGCACGGCTCACAAGGCAAGCGAAAAGTTTCCTTTGCAGCACCTTACCCTGGTAAAATCATACCTGTGGATCTATCCAGCTTTGATGGCAAGATCGTATGTCAAAAGGATGCATTCCTTTGTGCTGCCAAAGGTGTCAGCGTAGGAATTGAGTTTTCGAAAAGATTGGGTAGAGGATTCTTTGGAGGCGAAGGATTCATTATGCAAAAAATAGAAGGCGATGGAATGGCTTTTTTACACGCCGGCGGATATGTCACAAAAAAACACCTTGAACCGGCTGAAGTGCTTATGGTGGATACAGGATGTCTCGTAGGATTTACCCGACATGTAGACTACGACATCGGCTTTGTAGGCAACATCAAAAATTCAGTCTTTGGCGGGGAGGGGTTATTTTTCGCAACACTAACTGGACCTGGCACCGTGTGGATTCAATCGCTGCCTTTAAGCCGATTGTCCGATAGGATTTTATCCAAAGCGCGAAACTATTTTGGTCTTGGTAAGGGAGAGTAAAGAGTTCGTTTGTCAGGAGGGGCTTTTATTCAATGGAGACGGCAATGTGCTTCTAAACGGACAATAGCAGTAGCAAACCAGCACTGATGCTATTGAGTAATGATGTGAATGCCTTACTTTTGTGGATCATTCTATGGCGACCCCCAAAACTATAGCATTCCACACTTTGGGCTGCAAGCTCAACTTTTCTGAAACTTCTTCCATCAGAAGAAAATTTGAGTCATTGGGCTATAGCCCGGTGGACTGGGAGGAGCCGGCCGATATCTACATTCTGAATACGTGTTCTGTGACAGAATTCGCAGATCGCAAATGCCGCGCTGCCGTCAGGAAAGCGCTTCGATGCAGTCCCGACGCGCGCATCATCGTTATGGGTTGCTATGCACAACTCAAGCCTGCAGAAATAGCCGAGATAGAAGGCGTTGACCTCGTACTCGGTGCCGCAGAAAAGTTCAATGTTCATCATTATGTGGAAGGTCTTAGCAAAACCTCTGATAAAGCAATGATCAAGGCTGGCGACATTGTAGAAGTCAATTCTTTTGAAGAGTCATTTTCTTTCGGAGACCGAACGAGGACATTCTTAAAGATTCAGGATGGATGTGACTACAAATGCAGCTTTTGCACCATTCCCCTGGCACGCGGAAAAAGTAGAAATCCAACAGTTGAAAACATCGTTGCCCAGGCTGAAGAATTGGCATCAAGAGGAATAAGTGAAGTGGTACTTACTGGCGTTAATATTGGAGATTTTGGAAAATCGAGCAATGGGTTGCAAAAGAAAGAGACTTTTCTGGACCTTATTAAGGCGTTGGATAAGCTTGAAGGTATCAACAGGTTTCGCATTTCTTCCATAGAGCCCAATCTTTGCAGCGATGAGGTCATAAAATTCGTTGCACATTCCAATAAATTTGTACCCCATTTTCACATGCCTTTACAGTCCGGCTCTGATGAAATTCTTCGCTCAATGAGGCGGCGTTACAAGAAAGAGTTGTACAGCGACAGGGTCTCTGAAATTAAAACTATTATGCCTCACGCCTGCATAGGTGTAGATGTCATCGTCGGATTTCCAGGTGAAAAAGATCACCATTTCATGGAGACCTATGATTTTCTAAGCATGCTTGAAATTTCTTACCTCCACGTATTCACCTATTCCGAAAGGGCCAACACACTTGCAGCCCAGTTGCCGGGAAGTGTACCTATGGAAACGAGAAGACGCAGAAATGCCCAGCTCAGAAATCTTTCGCAGAAGAAGAAATTGCAATTTTACCGGCAGTTTGTCGGTGAGACAAGGCTGGTCCTGATCGAGGAAAGCAAATCACTTGGCAAGAAGGCTGGATTCACAGACAACTATCTCAAGGTGGACCTCGATGATATCCATCAAAATCTTCACCTCAACACCATTGTCCCGGTCCACTTAAGCCATATCACTAAAGGAGGTGTGTTAAAAGGCTTGCCTGAACAAGTCCTTGCTTAAAACTCGATCCCTGCCGTAATCAACCAGGTGTGATACTTTGAATTTCCATCATCTGGAAGGACATTGTCCAATCCCCTTGTGTATTCTACATCTACTGTAAACAGCCCTACTGTAATCCCCAGTCCAGCGTCAAGGCTCTTGTAATCTCTGGAATAACCGGCGTTTCCCATGTTTTGATATCCCCCTAAAATGTATTGATATCCTGCCAACATTTTAACACGGCATTTGAGGAATCGGGTGAGCGCCAGCGGGGTGAGCCCCAATCCCATTCGAGCTTTGACGTAATGTAATGGATCTGACGGTTTTAGGAATTCACTCGTTACACTTCCCTTTGATGCAACCCGGAAATACTGTGCCCCGCCTAAAACATATAGGCCACGGCCAAGAATTCTTTTGTCCAATCCTAC
>JBFKOL010000009.1:0-36417 GCA_041628815.1 Saprospiraceae bacterium
ACCCAATCCAGGAGCAAGGTTTGGGGAGACTGAGTTTTGGGATTATTGTATCGTGGAAGGAAAAAAGCTTGGTGATACCAGATGGTTGCCATTTCTCGACGGATATGACAGCAGTGACAACAGCACCTGGCTTACCCTCTACAACAACGGCATTCCTCCGGGCTCCAACAATTCTCAGCGCAACGGAAACAGCACCATGTTTATGGAAAAAAGGATAGACCTTCTTGCGAACGGCAATTTTACGTCCGGAGATACGGTCTTCGTACGGTTCAGACTCTTTTCAGATCCTTTCGCCGTTGGATGGGGATGGGCCATTGACAATCTCAACATACAAGACCGGACCGTAGCCGTCGAAGATTTCGTGCTCGAGAACAACTTCAACTTAGTTCCCAATCCGGTCGACAATGATGAAGTAACCGTAGCCCTCGACCTTGAAAACAGTACCGAAAAATTAACCATTACTGTTTTTGATCTTTATGGAAGAAGGATCTACCAACGGGCCATCACCGATCGCTCGCGTATCGTTCGACACCGGATCGATCTTTCGAATCTCCCCCCCGGTATGTACCTTGTGCAGGCAGCTTTTAATGACCGGGATGTCATCGTTAAAAAACTGATAAAAAATTAAGCCTGACCTGTGATGTCCGAAATCGGCGGACCCCATCTGCGAACCGGATCCATTCTGCTCCTCATCCTGTTGATGATGGTAACAGGGGCTGCCTTCAACACCTTGACATTCTGGTGGTGGGATTATACGGGGCACTCACCGGAATACCTGATGAGCTCCTCAGATCTCAGCAGCGACGAGCGCAGAACATTCCGGATAGGGCTCATGATCAACCACGTTGGCATGTTTCTTATTCCCGGTTTAGCTTTTTCTGCTCTCTTTCTAAGGCGTCGAACTGCCTCTTTTCTCATGTTGAATCGCCCTTTGCCGGCGCAAACAACTTTTTTCTGGCTGTTGGTGATTGTATTCAGCTACCCCATTGTGGGTTACCTGACCCAGTTGAACGAATATCTTCCCCTGCCGGAATGGGCCAAGTCTGCACAAAATGAAGCATTTGGTGTATTGGGCAATGTCCTTAGAATGGACAACTTTTCTGAGTTTCTCACCGCGCTGTTTCTCGTAGGCGTCTTGCCTGCTTTGGGTGAAGAACTCATCTTCAGAGGACTGATTCAACAGCGTCTGATTGATTCCTTGTCCAACGATCACCTGGCCATTTTTATCGCTTCACTCGTTTTTGGTCTTTTCCATTTCCAACTCGAAAGATTTATTCCCCTTACATTTCTCGGCGTACTCCTTGGATATGCATATTACTACACGAAATCGTTCTGGACGCCGGTGATACTTCACCTGTTTATCAATGGTAGTCAGGTGACAGCCCTCTATTATTCATCCGAGTTCAGTATTGAAGAGATTCAGAACAGCCCGGATCTTCCATTGCCATTGGTCATGGGATCAGTCATTCTTACAAGCTTCTTTTTTTATATTGCGCGGCGGTCCCAAAGCGAAGACCGCGGAATGATATAATGGCATCTTTGAATGAATGAAGATCTGAAAAAACGAATTCCAACAGCTATTCTATATGTCCTGGCAATTGCCGTGTGCACCCTGGGTGGAACTTTAAGCTCCATTTTCCTTATCGTTTCATTCTGGTTTTTATGTCAATTCGAGTTTGTGATGCATTCCAAGGGAAAAAATTGGCGTCACCAGGTGATCCCTGGAATCATGTCCATATTGTTCCTTGTGGTCGTCCTGACGGAAATGCTGAATGAAAATTGGTGGCCCTGGATTATTCTGGCGGTTTTGTTATTTCAACTGATCAATTTATTCCACCTTTTATCCCGGGCCAACAGCCTATTGAGGAAATTACCCTTTCTATTTAGCCTTACGTGGTACCTGGTGCTACCCTTTCTCATTGTGGTCCAGATGCTGCAGGCCGACTTTCAAGCGCAATATATGTTGCTGGGATTATTTGTCTTGATATGGCTGAACGACGCCGGAGCGTATTTTGCAGGCAAGGCCTTTGGGAAAAACAAACTGTTGCCCGAGGTATCGCCAAGCAAGACCTGGGAAGGATTTTTTGGAGGAGGCATTCTGACCGTCCTTGGGGCGATCGCTTTACATTTCGCATCCGGACTGTATGATTTAGAGGTTTGGTTGTTATTGGCCGTCCCAGTATTCCTGTTTAGTGTGGTCGGTGACCTGACAGAGTCGGCCTGGAAACGCAACCTGGGGATCAAGGATACGGGTACATACCTGCCAGGACATGGAGGCTTTCTCGACAGGCTGGACAGTTTTATCTATACGGCCCCGGTATTGGCGATGGCCGTCAAGATTCTGGGATCCTGATCCATACTGCCTGCTTGCAAAGAAGCGATTTATTGTGATATTTGAAGTCTTAATTTACCTTTCATGCGTATTCATCGTGAAGGATTTCGCCTGCTTGCCATAGTCTTCTTTTTTCTCGCTATGGTCAACCTGACACTTTGGCGACTTTCGGAATTGGCAGCCCTTAACCAGACGGTATTGATCGCATCAGTCATCGTTTTTCTGCTGGTGCTGCAATTTTTCAGGTATCCCAACAGAAAAATAGCGTCCGAAAACGAACTGGAGGTCCTTTCTCCTGCTGACGGTAAGGTAGTGCTTATTGAAGACACCTTCGAATCCGAATACTTTGAAGATGAACGGCTGATGATTTCCATTTTCATGTCTCCCTTAAATGTCCATAGCAATCACCATCCCTTATCTGGCAGCATTAGCTACAAAAAGTATCATCCCGGCAAATACCTGGTCGCATGGCATCCCAAATCATCTACATTAAATGAACGTACTACCGTGGTTTACAAGACAGGAGAAACTGAAATCCTGGTGCGGCAGATTGCAGGAGCCGTTGCAAGGCGTATTGTAAATTATTGCCGGGAGGGTGAAGAAGTGGAAAGAGGAGGTGAAATGGGGTTTATCAAGTTCGGATCAAGGGTGGATTTATTTCTACCGGTTGGCACCAAGTACACCGTGCAACTCGGCCAGTCCGTCAAAGCCAAACTGGATGTGATTGCCATTCTTGGTGGATAGTTGAAGGTTGTAAAGTTATGAGGTTGAGAAAGATCGGTCCGATCACCCAGTCGGGAAGTGACGAGGTTGCCTAATTCACCAAATCGCCAAATCATCCCGTACCCAGCAACCATCTACTTCACCATCCCGGCAATGGCTCGGATCCATTGCTGGTCGTCATTGAGACTTTCGACCAGATCGAGCCTTTCACCCCCGTCTTCCATGAACTCCTCTTTGTATTCGTAACCTATCTCAATGGTCGTCTCAAGACAATCAGCTACAAAAGCCGGTGAAAAAACCAAGAGGTTTTTATGACCTTTTTCAAGGTTGGCCGTGATGACTTCACTCGTATATGGTTGCGTCCATTTTTCGGGACCCAATCTCGACTGAAAACAAACAGTGTAATCTTCATCTTTAAAATTTAGAGACTGAGCTATCGCCCTGGCAGTGGCGTGGCACTGAGCCGAGTAACAGAACTGGTTGGCCACATGAATGCCATTACAGCAGTCCGACCTATTGAGACAGTGATTGCTCCTGTCCGCACGCCGTAGATGACGTTGGGGAATTCCGTGGAAACTGAAAAGGAAATGATCGTAAAGCTCCAAATTGTACTTTTGCGCCTTTTTGACGAAGACATCGATTACTCCTGGATGGTCAAAATAGGAATTGATCAAGCGCATACTAGGAATGGACTCTTGTTTTCGCAATATTCTCATTACCTCGTCATGGACTGATCCCGTAGTGGCTGATGCGTACTGGGGAAACATGGGGAACACCGTGATCGATGAAACTCCCATATCCAACAGTTCGTTAATGGCAGACTCGATCGACGGAGACTGATATCGCATAGCCAGTCGTACCTCGTACCTCGGTCCGAGGATATTTTGTACACCTTCAGCAACCTTGAACCCGAAATACTTCAGTGGTGAACCGTTTTCGGTCCAAAGTTTCCGATACAGCTTACTAGAACTGCCCGATCGGAACGGGGCGATGATGCCCCTGACCAAAAAGTTTCTGGCAAGCCAGGGGTAGTCAATGACCCGATGATCCAGTAAAAACTGCTTTAGGTACCGGTATACAGCTGCCCTGCCCGGATCATCAGGGGTCCCCAGATTGACCAGTAATACACCTTTTTTTACTCCAGTCATGTCATTCATTAACAGGAACTCCCTAAGAGTGTTTCAATTTTTGCGAAAATATACATGTGTCTAAAGTTGTGCCTTTTGAATTTCATTTTTTCACTTTGACCAAAAGGTTTACAATAATCCTATTTTTGACCTTTTTCAATCCATGCAAAAGCCCCTGATATTAGTTACCAACGACGATGGCATGTTCGCGCCAGGTATCAAAGCCCTGGTGGAAGTAGCTTCGCAATTTGGTGAAGTAGTTGTGGTTGCACCCAACTCCCCCCAATCCGGTCAAGGCCATGCCATTACCATTACCGAACCCATCAGGCTGCACAAGGTAGATGTATTCGATAAAATTCTGGCCTACGAATGCTCCGGCACACCCGTCGATTGCGTCAAACTGGCTAAACAAGTGGTCCTAAAGGAGCGAAACATTGATCTGTGTGTATCCGGAATCAATCACGGCTCGAATGCATCCATCAATATTTTGTATTCCGGAACCATGTCAGCGGCCATGGAGGCAAGTCTCGAAGGGATCAATTCCATCGGTTTTTCGCTTCTTGATTACTCGTTTGATGCCGATTTCAGCGGTGCCAAGAAATTTGCAGCCAAAATCATCAGATATGCCCTGGATGATGGATTCGGAGATTGCAACCTCATCAATGTGAATATTCCCGCACTGCCACTTGCGCAACTAAAGGGAATGCGCGTCTGTAAGCAGGCCGATGGACGCTGGACAGAAGAATTCGTCGAATCCGAAGATCCCAGGGGAGAAAAGTATTATTGGCTGACAGGTTCATTCTCAGTCGGAAGCGAAGATCCGGAAACCGACATCTGGGCATTGCAAAATGGATATGTTTCCATCGTGCCCTCTGGACACGACCTTACACATTATGAAGCCATAATCCGGCTTAAAGAAATGGAGTCGCTGTGACTGGCTTGAGAAAATACCTCGAACGGGATCATTTCCTTTTTGGCCTAATGTGGGGAATTGTATCACCAGCTTTTGTATTTGCGCTAATGGTAGTCATTTCAGATACCATTGGAAAGTGGTCAGGACACACGGCTGATCTCGCCGGTGTCAAGATCAGGACCCTATTTCTTGTAGCCGTGTGTTCCAATTTGTTTTGGATTCGGTACTACAACCGGTCCTTTCACTCACACACATTGAAGGGAGTGGTCACGTCCACCATGATTTTAAGTCTATTATGGTTTTGGAAGTACTACGCTGAGCTTCATACCGGATAGTCTGCTGCTATGCGAATTTTTATCATCAGCGGAGAAGCTTCGGGCGATCATTTGGGGTCCATACTTGCTGACGCCCTGTATCTCAAAGATCCATCAATAGAATTGGCGGGATGGGGAGGTCCGTCCATGAGGCAATCCGGTGTCCAGATATACCACGATATAGGTGATCACGGAATTATGGGCTATTGGGAAGTGTTGCGTCATGTAGTATCCATCAAGGGCGGGCTTGAAAAATGCCGCACTCATATAGCAGCATTTGATCCCGATAAAGTCGTGCTCATTGACTATGGCGGTTTCAATACTCAGATGGCGAAGTGGTGTAAAAATGAAGGTTTCCCCGTGGTGTATTTTAACCCACCCAAGTATTGGGCCTCCAGGCCATGGCGTCTAAAAAATATTCAAAAGCTTATAGACCGGTTTATCGTCACACTTCCCTTTGAAAAGTCATATTATGAAAATTGCGGCATTCAACACGTGAGTTATTTTGGCCATCCTCTCCTCGAAAAAATTCCGGAAAAAACCACCGGTAAGCCTGGGAAAGATGAAAAAGGCAAACCCATAGTTGCGTTATTACCCGGGAGCAGAAAACCTGAAATTATCCGCATCCTGCCTACCATGGCCCTAATCGCCGGAAAGTTGAAAAATTATCGCTTTATCGCAAGTTGTGCTCCCGGTATTGATTACAATTGGTTCAATTCGATTTTGACCGGGCACGACGATCAACTGGATATTACCACAGATACGTACGGACTACTGAGTCAGGCTTCATACGCCGTTATAGCTTCCGGTACTGCATCCTTGGAGGCCGCCTTATTCCAAGTTCCTCATGTTGTCGTGTATCGGTTGAACTGGCTCAATTATCTGCTTGCAAGGTTGCTTATCAAGGTGAAGTATATATCTCTCGTAAATCTGATTCTTGACAAAAAAGTTGTAACCGAACTGATTCAGCGCGAAATGACTACCAGCAACCTTTTAGCATCACTGGAAAGCTTGCAAGATCCAAAAATAGAAAAACAAATGTTGGCAGATTTTATGCTAATGCGTCAATTACTTGGCAAAAAAAACATCATGCAAAATATTTCGGATGCAATAATCAAATTATAATAGCAGTTAATGTAAAAATCACCGTTTTGAATATTTATGGTTTCATAGCCACATGGTTATTGCTTGGTACAGGATCTCTTAAAACGGCTAAGGTCAAGGAAGTGCCCGTGTTCAATCTGAATTTCTATCTCATGGGTCAATCGGAAGTCGACCAATCCATAACCGTCCGTATCGGTGAAAATGTGGAATATCTGAACCAGGAGTTTGAAGGTTTTATCAAGTTTCGTATCAATGCGTTGTTTATGGACCAGGGTCATGCTTACATCCCGGATATCCATCAAAAAATACATGTTGATGGTGGATCCATGGTGGAAGATTTGGTAGGAGAAATCGAAAAAAAGGGTGGTATCAATATTTTTTTGTTTGACACCTACACAAAAGGTCAAAACCAACCTGCCATGCTGGGATTTACACCGATCCTGAGTATGGGTCATTCCAGCTATGAGTTCAATTCACCACTATTCGACCGCATGTTTATCGCGTATCCCGGATTGTTCAGCGGCAGTACCATAGTTCATGAAATGGGTCATTTCCTGGGATTAAGTCATCCTTGGGAAATGAATAAGTTGGATCGTCAATTAATGGGATTATGCCAATGTTCAGCAGATGATACCAATCACATGACTTATAACCAGGAGGTTGATCATTTTACGGCTGAGCAGTTGGAGCGCATGCATCTTCACGCCATGTCATTCAGGCAATACCTGATGAGTCACATCGAATTGCAGTACTGAATCATTTACCTGTTTCCACTTCTTTGATCATCTTCTTCACATCGTCCAACGACAGTGCAGCCAATTCTTCTTTTTCAAGTTTTTTGCCATTCACCTTAGGAATTTTCAAGCTTTTTCTTTTAACCCTTATGAAAGGCCCCCAGCGGCCGTTTTCAATGGCAATTTTCTCTTCTGGCCATTGTTTGATGTACCGGTTGGCTTCTTTTTCCAGTTTTAGTTGTATCAATTCATGAGCCTCTTCTAAGGTCAGGCGGTCAAAATCATATTTCCTGGGCACATTGACGAAGAGGTCGTTCCATTTAAGAAACGGCCCAAATCGCCCTTTGCCCTTGGTGATGGGTTTACCTTGGAAGTTGCCGATTGGTTTGTTTTCATTTCTTTTTTGTTCGATAATGCTCACAACTTTTTCAAGGGTCACAACGAGAGGATCTTCGCCTTGGGGCAATGAAATAAACTTTCCTTCAAACTTAACGTAGGGTCCATACCTGCCCGCACCTACCTCAACAGGTTTTCCTTCATACGCTCCTATCTGCTTGGGCAATTTGAAAAGATCCAATGCCTCTTCGAATGTGATGGTTTCCAGACTTTGGCCGGGGCGCAGATTCGCAAATTTCGGTTTTTCATCGTCCCCTACTTCCTCTTTGGTTCCGATTTGAACGACAGGACCAAAACGGGTCATTTGTGCAAGAACACTCCGTCCGGAATCAGGATCCTTTCCGAGCAATCGCCTTCCTTTGGCCCGTTCTGCCTTATCCAGCGTTTCTTCAACCCCAGAATGAAAGGGTTCGTAAAAGGATTTCAATACGTGTCGCCATTCGTCATTACCCATAGCGATAGAGTCAAACTTCTCTTCGATGTTCGCTGTGAAGTTGTAGTTCATGATATCACCAAAGTGCTCGTCGAGAAAATCGGTCACGAGCATGCCCATATCAGTGGGATAGAGTCGGTTAGAAGTACTCCCCGTGATCTCCGTGTCTTCAGTTTCCATTATATCGGAACCAGACAAAAGCAATTCCCTGTAAACACGGGGTTGGCCCTGCCTGCTTTCTTTGGTTACATACCCTCTCGCTTCTTCCATAATCTTAGAAATAGTAGGTGCATAGGTGGAGGGTCTTCCAATACCCAGCTCCTCAAGTTTTTTTACCAGGCCAGCTTCTGTATACCGGGCAGGGGGTCGGGTAAACTTCTCAGTAGCCCGGATGTGGTCAAGTCCGAGTTCCTGACCAATCGAAAGGGGCGGTAATATTCCTTTGGTATCTTCAGGGTCTTCGTCGTCTGAAGACTCTATGTACACTTTTAAAAATCCGTCAAACTTCAAGACTTCACCGTAAGCTTTCAAGGTCTGTCCGGGTATGGTCGATACATCAATATCGACAGTTGTTTTTTCGAGCTGCGCATTGGCCATTTGTGACGCAATGGTCCTCTTCCAAATCAGATCATACAACCTTTGCTGATCCCTATTGGCCCCAATATTATTTCGCTGTATATAGGTGGGGCGAATGGCCTCGTGGGCTTCTTGCGCATTGGCACTTTTCGAGGCATACTGCCTCACCTTAGAATACTCTTGTCCGAATGACTGGATAACCTCTTCCTTTATGGAAGTCAGGGCCAGTTTACTCAGGTTGGTAGAATCGGTACGCATATAGGTGATGTAGCCTTGTTCGTAGAGCCTCTGAGCGGTAGACATTGTCCTGTTGACGCTGAATCCCAGCTTTCGGCTCGCTTCCTGTTGAAGTGTAGATGTTGTAAAGGGAGGTGCGGGTTTGCGTTGAGATGGCTTGACCTCAATATTTGCAATGCGATAGATTGCACCTTTACACTTTTCGAGAAATCGTCTCGCCTCATCAATGTTTTTCAGGCGATCGGAAAGTTCTGCTTTCAACAATGCCTTGCCACCAGCCGCATCTGTTACTTCAAACTCGGCTGTCACCTTGAAATAAGGCGTAGTTTCGAAAGCGTTGATCTCCCTTTCGCGCTCTACTATAAGCTTGACAGCCACGGATTGGACCCGTCCCGCAGACAATTTATTCTTAACCTTCCGCCAGAGGACTTCACTTAATTCAAAGCCGACCAAGCGGTCCAATATTCTTCTAGCCTGCTGAGCATCAACGAGGTTCCTGTCCACCACCCGGGGTTTTTCAATCGCGTTTTGAATCGCTGATTTCGTTATTTCCCTGAAAACTATTCTCTTCGTCGTTTCGGGGTCTAGTCCCAGAACCTCACACAAATGCCATGAAATAGCTTCTCCTTCGCGATCTTCATCTGTAGCGAGCCAAACATCATTCACCTTTTTAACCTCATCCTTCAGCTCCTTCACCACCTTCTTTTTGTCAGGTGAAACCACATATTTGGGCTCGAAAGACTTCTCAATATTTACACCTTTGGAGCCTTTATCCAGATCACGGATATGACCATAGCTGGATTTCACCTTAAAATCTTTCCCAAGGTATTTTTCAATGGTCTTGGCTTTCGCCGGCGACTCAACAATCAATAAATTCTTTGCCATAAAGCGATGGTATAATCAGTTTTCAGAGCGCGTAAGATGAGATGGACATGACTGTCATCATCCAAGTACCCCAACAATCATGAGGGCACAAATCTATAAATTTTCGTAAGTCTCATACAAAAGGTTACACGATTTACTTAACGAGATAAGTCGCAAATCAAGACAGAATCAGAAAAGACAATGTCTCCCTCCCGTGTTTCAGTTGACCTTTTTGTTTCGTTCAGCCTGTTCCTTTTTCCGTTTGGCGTAAATAACTTCTGCTCTTTCATCCAGTTCCATTGGCAGGCCCTTCAGATAACGGTAGTACGAAGTGATGAGATAAACGGCCATATCATCGGGCATTGTCACCCCACGCTGCTTTAGATGGTGGGACAGACGTGATCCCTCATAAAAATTCCAGTTGACAATCATCCATTTGCCCAACCCGAAAATCAGCGTTTTGTCGATATCTTCTTCTTTCCCTCCAACGAGTAGCTTCCTGCCTTCGGGACTGGAAAGACGGTCGAGTTCTTTCATTGCATCTTCCACATCTGAAGGAATGTAAATACCGTTGATTTTTTCTTTCGTAATGTTTTCAGCATACAGCTTTTCGAAATTGGCTTCATAATCACTTTGAGCACTTAATGATGCGAATAACAACATAATAATAAGCCCGATAGAGGCCTTGATCAGGTATTGTTTCTTTTCTTTGGAAAAAGGAAACAATGGCCGAAATCTACAATACCAATCGCTCCTGTGAATTTGTGTGGTCTTCATGAATAACGAAGTATGAAAATTGGTTTACCGGAAATCATTCTGTTCCAACTCCTTGTCTATTCGACAATTTATTTCTTTAATGCTTATGTTGGATTTTTATTGTGTGTAGTGATTCCGGTGATTGCCCTGGCCATTGTCATTTTGAGTGTCATAGTCGAGGCAGTTGAACGATCAAAAGTGCCAGCAAAATATTACCAATGGATGATCACTGCCGTTATATGTCCCATTATCGTATTGATTCTTTTTCTGCTGATGGATCCTGGAGCCCTGGCCTGGTTGAACGAATGATATCAGGTTTTTCGCTTCTTTTTCTTGGCTGCAGGAAATAAGACATTGTTGAGAATAAGCCTGTACCCCGGACTCGTAGGATGCAGATTGAGATCAGTTTCAGGGTCGTTGACGTAGTGCCTGTAATCTTCGGGGTCATGTCCTCCGTAAAATGTCCAGGTTCCATAACCATAGGTTCCGTGGATGTATCTCGCTTCTTTGACACTTTTATTCTCTCCCATTACCAGTACATCGCTTTTCAGGAAGACTACATCATAGGCCGTCGTCTGGCCCATAAACCCTTTGATGGTTCTGGTATGATTCTGCGTAAGCATAGTTGGCACTGGATCCCACTTGGCAGAGAAATCAAAAAGGGTAAAATAGTCCGACTCCGGAGGCACCTGCCTCTTGCCCGGACCCATATCGATATCTGAAAATTCGTACTCCAGTGGATTTTTCTTCAATCTGAAATCCCGGAAAGCAAAGGTTTGAGAATAGTCTAGCTTTTCCTGGCATGACGGGTCCATCGAATCTCCGTCATACATGTATTCACAAATATCTGTATTCCACGCCGCCAAGGCAATATCGTAGGTATCGGTAGCACTGCACATGGCAAACATAAATCCTCCACCCTCCACATACTTGCGTATGGCTTGTGCCACCGCTAGTTTTAGTTTACTCACCTTTTTAAAACCCAGGCTTACCGCCAACTCTTCCATTCTTCTTTGGTTCTCCTGGTACCAGGGTTGGGTATTGTAGCTCCTGTAAAACTTACCATACTGACCTGTGAAATCTTCATGATGAAGATGCAGCCAATCGTACTGAGCAAGTTTTCCCTGAAGCACATCGCGGTCGTAGATGACGTCATAGGGTATTTCTGCATAGGTCAGTACCATAGTGACCGCATCGTCCCAAGGTTGAATTTTCTCTCCCCGCTGGTTAAAGTCTGGGGTATAAACAGCAATTTTAGGAGCCTTTTCCAATTTGACAACCTCCTGGTTCTTCTCAGGATGGGCTATTTCATTGCGTAAGGCTGCAAACTGACCGTTGGGAATGACTTCATAGGAGACATCTCTGATTTTGCATTCGTTTTCAAACAACGAATTATGCGGAAAAGCAAAACTTCCACCCCTGTAGTTGAGAAGCCAGTACGCCTCCTCCCCCTGGTTTATTACCCAATACGTAATGCCATACGCTTTCAAATGGCTCGACTGGGTATTGGCATCCATGGGGATTAATATATAGGACGCATGGAGCCTGGCGCAAAACAGCAAAACAAAAATTATCAGAGAGTATTTAAACCGTGAATTGAAACAGATACTATTCATTGACAACATTTTCCTACAAACTATACAAATATTAAAGTGTTTCTGCGTTCATAATATTGCCATATTAGCATCTATTTTTAAAAAACCCTTGCTCCTTGTTCGATAAATTGAGTTTCCAATACCCGTTGTGGATGTTGCTGCTTTGTCTTTTGGCAGGTGTAGTTTTTGCCGTAATACTTTATTTCAAAGATCAAAGATTCGAAACCAAACCAGGTTTAAGAACATCGGTACTTGCCATTTTGAGATTTGTTACCGTCGTAGTTGCAGGACTTTTACTCATGGGTCCCTTCCTTAAAACGATCGAGGAAGAACAGAGACTTCCGGCTGTTGCCATCCTTACAGACAATTCACTGTCTGTCGGCACCTGGCTGGCAGAAGATGGTCGTGAATCTTTGAGGGGTGCACTTCGGTCTTTAGAAAACGAGCTCAATGAACGATTCCAGGTAGAGTCCTATGCTTTCGGACAAAACATACGCATGCTGTCACTGGACAGCCTTGACTTCAGTGAGTCTCTTACCAACATAGACAAGGCGCTGCAATATGTAGATGATATTTATGAGGGCTCTAATCTTGGTGCTGTCATTTTGGCGACAGATGGCATATTCAACGACGGCAAGAATCCGGCTTTCACATCTTATTCCTTTCATGCCCCTGTCTATGCCATAGCACTCGGCGATACAACCAGAAAAAGGGATTTGATGATCAAAAACGTCTTTTACAATGAAATTGCCTACCTGAATGACCTGGTGCGAATCGAAACTGATATCCAGTCTTTCAACGCCCAGGGTTCTTTTTCAAGGGTGGTACTAGAAAGAGAAATGAACGGACAGTTCGTCGAGGTAGCCCGTGAAAACCTCAACATCGACAGGGAATCTTTTTTCCGTACGATTGTCTTCGAACAAGAACTCGACGCACCTGGAGTAGTCAGGTACAGGGTTCGTGCACTCGCATTAAGCACCGAAAATAATCTCATCAACAACAGCAGGGATGTCTTTATCGACGTGCTGGATGGGCGTCAGTCAATCCTCCTTTTAGCCAATGCCCCGCACCCTGACCTTAGCACACTGAAACAGGTCCTTGAGCTCAACCGCAATTACGAAGTTGAAATTTCTTTTGATCATCCTTCGACAATACGGCTTGACGATAGGGACTTAGTGATATTCCACAACCTTCCGTCTGCCAAAAAAGATATCGGAAGTATGCTCCCAACCATGAATGATCGAAAGATACCAAGGGTTTTTATCCTGGGCACCCAGACCAATATCGCACGTTTTAATCAGCTCCAGCAGGATATTGAAATCATATCAACTTCCAATGCCACCAACGACGTGCAAGCAATAGCAAATCGCGAATTCAATTATTTCCGTTTGGATGAAAATGTAATGGGTCGTACTGAACAGTATCCACCTCTACAGGCTGTTTTTGGGGAGTTTCGAGTCGCTCCCAATGTTCGAACCCTACTTAGACAACGCATAGGAACAGTGAACACAGACTACCCGCTTTTGTCATTTGTCGAAAACTCAGGCATCAAAACCGCTTATCTTTTTGGGGAAGGAATTTGGAGGTGGAAACTATTCGATTTTCTGCAAAGCAATTCGTTCGAACACATCAGCGGACTGTTGGACAAATGTATTGTATACACTTCCACGGTCGAAGACAAAAGAAAGTTTCGCGTGTCCAGTTCTCAAAAAATCTACAGTGAAAATGAAGATGTGGTATTTACGGCAGAGCTATACAACAACTCCTACCAGTTGGTCAACGAACCCGATGTCTTTATAGATATCACCAACCCACAAGGAGAAAAATTTGATTTCACCTTCACAAAAAATGCCGAAGCTTATTCATTGAATACGGGTCGTCTTCCACCTGGACGCTATGTATTCGCAAGCAATACATCGTACAATGGTGAGTCGTTTACGAGCAACGGTACTTTCAATGTACGCGCCATTTCTTATGAGCTTTCTGAAACGGAGGCTGATTACAATTCACTTTTTGCATTATCGCAAAAATACGGCGGTAATGTATTTCAATGGAATGAGATCGGTTCTCTGTCGGATGCTGTTCTCCAGAATGAAGAATTGCGTCCTGTTCTGTACCAGACCGTCATTTCCCGACCGCTGATTGACCACAAATGGCTGTTTGTCCTGCTTGCAACTTTGATGTGTGCCGAATGGTTTATTAGACGTTATTGGGGGCGTATTTAAAAGTATGGATCCCCTGTGTGCATAAAAAACAAAAGCTGGTCGTGATATCAGACGACCAGCTTTGCTAATTATAATCCCATGAACATAATTCTTAAATCCACCCTTTGGCAGACTCAATTAATAACCGATATATAAACTCAATAAACTTTTTCAATTTTTGTGTTTGTTAATAGAAAGCTGCAACCATGAAGGATGCAACAATCTATTAACAAATCATAATCCCATGAACATATCCGAATTAATCTCACCAACTCTTTAGCCGGCTTTTGTGATTTATTCACCTTACAAGTATCCGAATTAAGTTGATGCAAATCAAAGACAAAAATAATTCATTGTTACAAATTAATTGATAATGATATTTTACAATTATTTGATAATCAAAGTATTGTAACAATATAAAATGAACCATTTGTTACAATAATATTTTTTTTATTGTAAAATTATTTACTCTTTACAGGAGAAGTGATGCTACCAAGGATCTAAAAAGGGTTTTGATATGCCGGATTAGACATAAAACCTGGGTCTTCAAGGGTCTTGATAAAAGCAATTAATGCCGCCCTGTCTTCATCGGACAAATTCAGTGGTCTCAATATTGGTGCACGATTTGGAGATGTATGTCCTCCGGCTACATAGTGATCAATCACCTCATCTATGGTTTCAAACCTGCCATCGTGCATATAGGGTGCAGAATGAAAGATGTTTCGCAATGTAGGAACGCGAAACGTACCGTTATCAAAAGGAACGCCGGTAAAGTCTCCCCTTCCTTTATCGAGGAATGAAGCCAGGTCCGTCACCTCGTCAAGTCCATTATTGAAATATTCATTGGTCGTAAAAAGCGGAGCGTTGTGACAATGCCCGCATTCTGCATGTCTGCGAACATCGGGGTCGATATCGAAGAAAATATTGTGCCCACGTAGTTCTTCATCTGTAAATACCTCTTCTCCACTGATGACACGATCGTATTTCGACTCGCCACTACTAACAAGGGTACGCTCAAACTGAGCAATAGCTTTTGCAGCAAGATCGCTGGTGATTTCATTTTCATGCTGAATACCAAAAGCTTTTCGAAACATGGAAGGATATGTGTCATGAGACCGAAGCCTGGCTTCCACTTCCTTCCAGGAAATGTGTAACTCGATGGGATCCTCCACCGGTAACAATGCTTGTTCTTCCAGGCTAGCTGCACGGCCGTCCCAAAAAAAACCACGGGTGTTGAATCCCACGTTCAGCAAAGACATGGAACTCCTCGTGCCATTAATCCCGTCCACTCCCTTACTCACTGCCAAATTATCTGTAAAATTACCGGTGGGAAGATGACACGAAGCACAACTCATTGATCCATCCTTAGATAGGGCTGTATCATAAAATAAATGCCTTCCCAGGAGCACACCTTCTTGGGTGAGCGGGTTGCCAGCGGGGACAGGCATCTCGGGAAAGTGGTCAGGTAATTGAAGGATAAAAGGATTCGGGTCAAACGGTATGGAGGTAAGGTCACCCGGATCAATCACCGAAACATCGTCTGCACATTGTACACCAACGAAAATTATCGCAATTAAAGATACCCATCGCATGACTTTATTAAAAACACACCAAAGAAGAAAAAAGTTATGTAAGGCCTTCCTTTTCTACTTCTTCCATGAGGGATTTAACGATTTTCTTGACTTGTGATGAGAAATCCTTCTGGAGGATCCAGTGGTAATAGTTTTTGTCCTGTCTGAATACCGATTTGACTTCCCTATTCAGATACTTGCCGAAGTTAAAGACGATTTCACCACTCGTGTTCCGCCTCAATCTTTGAGTAAAATCGACTACGCGGTGATCTGCAGTGAATTCGTACAAGGCATCTATATCATTTTTAATGGGGTTCTTGATCACCAGCCCATCCGAATCCTCGTAGTCAACTCCCTTGTATTTAATAATTTGGCCCAAGAGGACCTCAACAGTCGCACGGACATCGACCATGGCATCGTGGGCATTGACCATTTCTTTGCCACAATAAAACGAATACGCGGCTTTGAGCGTCCTTGGTTCCATTTTATAGAATATCTTCTGGACATCAATATTCTTCCGTTTTTCTACTTCCAGATCGATGCCACAACGGTAAAACTCTTCAGATAGCAATGGCAGGTCAAACCTGTCAGAATTGTATCCAGCCAGGTCGGCATCACCTATAAACTCGTGTAACTTAATCGCCACATCCTTAAACAGGGGTTTGTCTCGCACATCATTCAAGGTGATGCCGTGGACGTCCATAGCCTCTTTGGATATGGGTATTCCAGGATTGATTAACATTTCCAATTCTTCGGGAGGTCCCCCATCCTTCCGGTATTTGATCATAGCTATTTGCACAATGCGATCCTTTAAAACATTCAAGCCAGTCGATTCAATATCGAAAAAGACAACGTCACGCTTGAGCTGAAAACCACCGTCATTGTGATTCGACAAGGAACTGAATAAATCCATCGGTATATCTTTTATCAACGGCACCATCTGAACGTACCAGGTAGAAGGCGACTTCATACCCTGGCAAGCTTTCCATCATGGCCAGGGCCTTCACATAACCCATGGCCATACAAGCCGTTGCATATGCATCTGCATAGATACAACTCTTTGACAAGACAGTAACCCCAAGAAGATCATTCTCGGCGGGAAATCCGCTCAAAGGATTCAGGGTATGACCGTAAAGCTGTCCGTCAAGTACTTTGAAATTCCTATAGTTCCCAGAACTTGCCATGGCAAGGTTGGATATGCTGATTACATCGGCAAACACAAAAGGGTCTGAATCCGGTAATGGTTCATTGATGGCGATTCGCCATTCTTGACCTTTTGGGTTCACCCCTTTAACCAGGACTTCTCCCCCTATTTCGACCATAAAGTTGGAGGCCCCTTGGCGTTCGAGAAGTTCTCCAACCTGATCAACGGCGTAACCTTTTGCAATAGCACTAAAGTCTAGTTCGCTCCTGGGATCGGGTTTTACGATCCACCCCTGCTCCAGGTTTGCTTCAAACCTGCTAAAACCGACAAATCGCATGAGCGAATCTACCACACTTGAGTCTTTCATGGATACAAGTCGAGAGAGAGCCGGCCCAAAACCCCAGTAATTAACCAAAGGCATAATAGTGGGATCAAAAAATCCAGAAGATGCATTGTACACTTCTTCTGCTCGCGACCAGTTTTGCCAAAAATGCCGAGCATTTTGACTTACAAAAAAAGTATCTCTTGCCGTATTTAACAACGATATTACTGATCCGGGATCATAGGTGTTTACCTCCTTATTGATTGCTGACAACAAACTATCTACGGCTATCTGCCCGCCAACTTCCGCTGTAATGTGGTAGGCAGTCCCCATTGTCTGACCCTCGATGTACTGGTATTGATTGTCACCACACGAGACGAGAAAAGCCGCAAGGGCGAAAAAACCGGGTGTATACTTATTCATGACTGTATCAGTCCTTCTTTGACAGCTTCTTCCTGTACTCCATGCAACTGTACCGGAGTATGTTTTCTTCTTAATCGCATATTCAGAAACTCTACCAGGAGGGAGAATGCGATGGCAAAATAAAGATAGCCTTTAGGAACGGCACCAATTTCTGACCCGGCCACTTTCAAGTGGGCAAGATGGCCACCCTCAATAATCAGCATGAATCCTATCAGTATTAAAAATGACAAGCCCAGCATTTGAATGGTTGGATGTTTATTGACAAATCTTCCTACGGGATTGGCAAAGAGCATCATCACCAATACAGATATCACAACGGCCAGGATCATTAGAAAAAGGGCGCCATCCAGTCCATTCGTCATTCCTACGGCTGTCAAAATGCTGTCGAAAGAAAAAACGATATTGATCAGCGTTATTTGCACGACGGCATGAGTCAGCGTCGTCGATCCCGATGTTTTCATCGCTGCAGAGCTGTGATCATCCTCAAGTTTGTGGTGGATTTCAGTTACACTTTTATACAGGAGAAAGACTCCACCCGCTATCAAAATGAGACTTTGTCCAGAGAAACCAGCTTCAAGCCATCCCCAATGCACGTGAAACCAGGGTTCGTTCATGGCTATCAACAGGGCTATTCCAAATAATAAAGCGATTCTGAGAAACATAGCCAAGAACAACCCGATGCTGGTTGCCTTGCCTTGTAAGGCGGGCGCTAATTTGCTGGAAGTAATAGAAATGAAAATGATGTTGTCCACCCCTAAAACGATTTCAAGGAATGTCAGCGTAAGAAGACTCATCCAGATCTCTGTGGAAGCCCAATTGGGTATCTCTATCAGCAAATTAATCATGTGGCTGTTCGTTCTTATCGTCTATTTCTTTGGGAAGACCAAATCCAATCCGGCTGTACTTCGTCCCATTGGGCTGGTCGTCGTCATAATTTTCCCACTCGATCAATTCCTTAAAAAATTCGTCAAAATTGGTGAGCATGAGCGCTTCATTGAACTCCGGAGGGCCATAAATACCTAAAAGCTTCGGGGGTTTTGGTTGCATCAGGCCTTCGATCAGTGGGTAGGCCATCCATGCCTGAACCTTCCCGTTAAAAAGCTGGCTGTACATGAGGGATCCCTTGTCTTTAATGATATTGCGCTTCGTATCCCCGCTAATGTTTTCGGCAATTCCACTTATCGACTTGCCGAGCGAAATCGTGATCGACTCGAGGTTTTCAAATCGCTCCTCCACTTCAATGGATGCATTTATTCCTGTGTGTTCAAGTATGTTTTTGGTTGTATCCATGATAAAATCCTTCAAACCTTTTTCCCATGAGTCTCTGTAATCGATTACCTGTTGAAGGATGGCGGTATATTTCCGCGCTCTTTCTTTGATAGCCGTATATTTTTTCATGTTCTCTCTTTTTGATTTATGTGTTCGTACATATAACGCAGTCCATCCAGGGTCAAGGTAGGATTGATTTCGTGGAATACGTCCCCTAAAGGATGCATAACAAAAGATAATCCACCTGTGGCAACGGGCAGGTAGTGTGAACCGACCTCTTCGCGTATTTTACTGATCAATTCTTTCGCTATTCCCACATAACCCCAAAGAATACCGGCCTGGATTGCATGTGTCGTGTTTTGTCCCAGTGCAGAGTCAGGCAAGGCAAGTGGGATCTCGGGCAATTGAGCAGTATTGGAAGATAAGGCTTTCATTGCTGTTTTTATACCTGGTGCAATGGCTACACCCAATACCATTCCCATCTTTGATACCGTAGTAAAGGTAAGAGCCGTACCAAAATCGACTACGATGACATCTTTCTGGTAGATGCAGTGTGCGGCATAGGCATTGGCCACCAGATCTGTTCCAATTTCATAGGGCCTTGGCACTGCAAAACCCAATTCTTCATAGAGGGCAGGTCCTACGATCAAAGGAGCCTGTTTGAAAATCTGCATCAAAAGGGATACAAAGATCTCGCGGAGGCTGGGGACGACTGTGCTTAAGACTACTCCTTTTACCTGATCCGGGCTCAACTCATCCTCCAGTAACTTGTTTCGAATCTCGACATCGTAATAATAGGTGGCTTCCAGATCAGTCGTGGTAGGGATTCTCCATATGTGACTCCATCCGGTGCCCTCTACAAACCAACCCATCACAACATTTGAATTGCCAATATCTACCGTAAGGATCATCACTCCATCATTTTTTTTAAACTTCTCCAAGACTTATACCCTTGCATGGTAGATGGCCTGTTCACTTTGTGCCTGTTTTCCTTGACGACACGAAAAAGTATACGCCAGTGAGACCGGATATCCCTTATCACTTCCCACCATTTCATTTCGGGATCGTAGATGTGTAAAGGTTCGGATTTGGCACCGTTTATCTCCAGCAACTTGAATCGTCCGGATTTCAATTCATGAATATCTGAGGCTTTTACATCGAGCCGGCAGAAGTTAAACCCTTGGACCGGCAAAAGAAAGTTGTGAACAGCTTTTAGCAACCTCTCATCAATCTGGTCATTCAGATTTTCAAATTTGGCCCCCCTGGAGTAATTGCCTATGTGGTCTATTACAATTCTCGATCCTTTGTCAGGGATTTCGTCCTTTTGCGATCTGTACTTTTTTTGCAACCACGACTTATTGAGAAATGGATTGGTAGCGCTCGCTATCAACTTTTCAAGACTGTCCTTTCCATTGCCGGTCAACACGGGTAGATGCTTCTCTACCAGTGAAGTTATTCCGTGTCGCCCATTATTATCAATACAGTAATACATGACAGAATACTCCCTTTCTTCCTTCAGGAATTCTTGAATTAGAATTTCCCTGTCTCCATAATCTTGTAAGGCGTCCGACAATTGCTCAGAATCGTCAATTTTCTTTACCATATATCCTTTGTAACCAATATTAGGCTTGAGAATTACCGGATATTCAAACTCACTTTCAATGTGTGCAATTTCAATAGAAGATGCCTGGACAACAACGGTTTTAGGCACATAAGACCGTGGCACTAGGTCATAAATATCTGATTTTCGCTCATCAAGCAGCCCCCCCAGGTAGATGTTGGGATTTGCCGCAGAGAAAAATGTCAATTCACGGAAATACAAGGCGTATTGAAAAGCATGAACAAACGATTGGTACTTGTAGAGTTTAGATACCCAATATCCTCTATCTGTAATCTTCAATCCGTGAGGTGCTTGGTCAGCTGTAAAACTAAGGTTTTTATGCGTGTTGAGGGCAGAAGATCGGTGAGGGAAGTTGATCAGGAAGCGTTAAAAAGGGACTTTATTTGATCGACATAGTCCAGTTTTTCCCAAGTAAAGGTCTCTACTTCCAATTCAATGGTGTTGTGGGAGCCATCGGTAAAACTGACTTTTTTCATCTGAGGCTCTCTTCCCATGTGACCATAAGCCGCTGTATCCGTATAAATGGGTTGCCTGAGATTCAGACGTTGTTCTATTGCATATGGCCTGAGGTCAAAAAGCGTTTTCAGGCGCTCGGCAATTTCAGAGTCACCAAGATTAACTTTGGCGGTGCCAAAAGTATTGAGATATAAATTGGTTGGTTCTGCCACCCCGATGGCGTATGAGACCTGAACCAATACTTCATCGCAAATGCCTGCTGCCACAAGGTTTTTTGCGATGTGTCTGGTAGCATATGCACCGGAACGGTCAACTTTCGAGGGATCTTTTCCGGAAAAAGCCCCGCCACCATGCGCCCCGCGGCCTCCATACGTGTCCACGATGATCTTTCTCCCCGTTAGGCCTGTATCGCCATGGGGGCCTCCAATGACAAACTTTCCGGTAGGATTTACATAATATTTGATACTGTCATCAAAAAGTGATCGTATCTCCGGAGAACATTGCTCTGCAATTGCAGGAATTACGATATGAATGACATCGTCGGTAATCTTTTGAAGCATCGCTGTCTCCTCGGCAAAGGGATCATGCTGTGTGCTTACAACGATAGAATCGATCCGTATAGGTTTGTTGTCATCATCGTATTCTATGGTAACTTGAGCCTTGGCATCCGGCCTCAGGTATGTCATTTTTGTGCCTTCCTTGCGGATATCTGCAAGATGTGAAAGGATCTTGTTGCAAAGGTACAATGCCAGTGGCATAAATGTCTCCGTCTCGTTGGTCGCATATCCAAACATCATGCCCTGGTCACCGGCTCCCTGGTCCTCGGGATTTTCCCGTTCAACACCCCGGTTGATATCGGGCGATTGCTCGTGAATGGCCGACAGGACACCACATGAATTGGCCTCAAACATATATTCGGATTTGGTATAACCAATCCGCTTGATTACATCTCGTGCAATCTGTTGTACATCGAGGTAGGTAGTCGATTTTACTTCACCTGCCAATATTACCTGACCCGTAGTGACCAAAGTCACGCATGCGACTTTGGATTCCTTATCAAAAGCCAGAAAATGATCGACCAAAGCATCAGAAATCTGATCTGCTACTTTGTCAGGATGGCCTTCTGAGACGGATTCGGAGGTGAATAGATAGGGCATAATTGTAATTTGTCCGCGAAGTTGTAAATAAATTTCAACTTATGGAAATGGGATTACCGTACCATGACGGAAAGCAATTTTCTCTCCTCGAGCCAGCCTTCTAAACGATCTCCGGGCTGCACGCTGCCGACTCCTTCCGGGGTGCCCGTGAACAACAGGTCCCCTGCTTCAATCGTGAATCGTTCAGATATAAATTGTACCAGAAAAGGTACATCAAAAACCATTTGAGAGGTGCTGCCTTCTTGTACCACATCACCGTTTCTGGTCAACTTAAAAGACCATTCACGAATTGCAGATGCATCAAATGCAATGAACTCTCCAACCGCTGCAGAACCATCGAAGCTTTTTGCAACCTCCCATGGATGGCCGTTGGCTTTGCATTGCGACTGGATATCGCGGGCTGTAAAATCAATTCCCATAGTTATATGCGATATGTAATCCCAGGCCGATCGATGGTCAATGAGTTTTCCTGTTTTTCCAAATCGAAATACCACCTCTCCTTCATAGTGCACATCATCTGAAAATGCTGGATAGAGAAATGGTCCGTTCTTTTTAATCAGAGCGGTGGAAGGCTTCATAAATACGATGGGTGACTCAGGGACTGAGCTCTTCATTTCGCGGGCATGGGCCACGTAGTTTTTACCTATGCAGAATATCTTCATGTTACGATCTTGGGTTCATAAGTCCGGTTAATTCCTTGACCTCCCTTACCGTCTGTCTGGCGCGTTCACGGATATCCGAAGAAGATGCCTTGATGGCTTCCTTCAGTTGTTTCTTGTCGGCAAGAATTTCTTTTTTCCGCTCCCTGAAAGGGGTTATCATGGCAACCAACGCAATTGAAACTGCCTCTTTCAGATCTGCATACTTCAATTGCCCGGCTTCATGGTGGGCAAGCAACTCGAGATATATCGAGTGATCAGAGGTCGTTGCCTTCAAGATTTCAAAAAGATTTTCTATTCCGGGACTCATCTGCTCTTCCCCGGTGTCGGTCACGGCCGAGCGGATCTGCTTGCGGATTCGGGCGTCCTCTGCAAACATGCTGATGTAGTGTTTCTCTCCTGCACTTTTACTCATCTTGCGCATTGGGTCTGCCGTAGACCGGATCTTGGGGGTTTCTGTAAACAGCGTTTCGGGCAAGACGAAATACTCTTTGTTGAAGGTGTGATTGAAACGTTGAGCTATGTTCCTGGTCAACTCAAGATGTTGCTCCTGGTCCTTGCCGACAGGGACATAATGCGCCTTGTAGATAAGGATATCTGCCGCCTGGAGAATGGGATACGTCAAAAGGCCGGCGGAAATGAAACTGTCTTTAGACTGTAAGATGCTGTCTTGACTTTTGTCTTTAAACTGAGTCATCCGGGTGAGCTGACCATAAGAACAAAAGCAATTGAAGATCCATGACAATTCAGCATGTTCTGGCACCATGGATTGTACGAAAATGTTTTGGGGCTCGATACCCACAGCGACGAGATTCGAGATCAGATCCCATGATTGATTTCTGAGCTTCTTGGCGTCATAGGGCATCGTCAAAGCGTGGTAGTCAACTATACCGTAAAGACAGTCATACTTTTTTTGGAGATCGACCCAGCTCTTTACGGCGCCGAGATAGTTGCCGAGATGCATTTGTCCTGTGGGTTGAATACAGGAAAGAACGGTCTTTCTATCCATGGGTGATCATTTGACTGCTATTGCCGATATTTCGACATTCACGTACTTGGGTAGAGCGGCCACTTCCACAAGTTCCCTTGCAGGAGCCGAGTCTTCAGAGAAGTAAGTCGCATAAACCGCATTAATCGCTCCATAGTGCTGCATATTTTTTACAAACACTGTACATTTTACAACGTTTTCGAAGCTCATTCCCGCGGCGCGTAAAATTGCGTTCAGATTGCTAAAAACCTGGTGCGTTTCCCGCTCTATCGTTCCAAGAACCAAGTTGCCTGTTTCAGGATCTAAAGCTATCTGCCCGGAGATATAGAGCGTGCCATTTGCCAGTACGGAATGATTATAAGGTCCTACTGGGGCAGGCGCATCTGTTGCGTTGATTATTTTTTTCATCTGAACGTGTTCTTTTTAAAACTAAAAAAGCTCCATTCCCAGACGTACTGGTGGAGCTTATTTTCTATGATATCCCGTTCGTCAGTCGAGATCTTCGTTGGCCTCTATCACCACCTGTCCCTTATAATACATACTACCGTCATGCCAGTAGGCATGGTGAAACAGATGGGGCTCTCCGGTATTCTTACAAATGGCTATCTGGGGCACAGAGGCTTTCTTGTGCGTTCTTCTCTTGCGCTTTCGCTGCTTGGAAATTCTACTCTTAGGATGTGCCATTTCTATTTGTTATAACTCAATTAATATTCAATTCCTTCAGGTTGTCCCAAATTCCGCCCGGAGATTCATCTTTCTCCACTTTTCCCGACCACTTTTTCAACACCTCTTTGTCACAAAAGATCTCGCCTTCTTCCCTACAATTACGGATGTATCGGCTTGGTATGTGAACGTGAATCAATTGGTAGAGCAAATCGTAGAGATCCAGGTGATTTCTTTTAGGATCTATATATACCACTTCTTCTTCGTCGCGTTCATTTTCGTCAAATTGGACGACAACCTGTGTTTCAAAATAAAGCGGAACATCTATCTCCGCCAGGCACCTGTCGCATGGGCCTTTTATGAATCCCTCGCATCGGAAATCGAGAATCATCATCGAATCGCGCTTGTCCAGATCCAGCCTGACATCAATGCTTGCACTTTTTACTTCAGAATCCTCGAACGACTCGAAAAATCCATCACCGATGTGATACGTAAAAGTATGGGATCCATTTTTCAATCCTTTGAAAGCAATCCTATACCATTTCCTTCCGTCCATAAATGACCGATTTCAAAGGGAGCGCAAAGATATTACATGTAATTGCAAAATCCTATTAATTTTGGAACTTTGAAAGACCAGTAAGTAAAACATGGGAAAAGGAGATAAAAAAACCAAGCGTGGCAAGATCGTAGCCGGTTCATATGGTAAAACACGGCCAAAAGCCAAGTCAAAAAAGAAAAAATAACCTGCTAACGCCCAGTCATTTTTTCGGGGCGCACCCAATTGTCGAATTCTTCAGCTGTCAGATAACCCAGCGCCAGTGCCGCTTTTCGGAGCGTTAGGCCCTCCTTGTATGCTTTTTTAGCAATCTCGGCAGCTTTATCATATCCGATGTGCGTGTTGAGAGCCGTAACGAGCATCAGAGAATTTTCCAGATGTTGCTGGATTCTTTCATAGTTGGGTTCCAGGCCTGCGATGCACTTATCATTGAAACTTACACAAGCCTCCCCTATCAATTTGGCCGACATAAGAAAATTGAAGATGATAACCGGTTTGAAGACATTTAATTCAAAGTGGCCGGTCATACCACCAATATTGATGGCCACATCATTGCCAAAAACCTGGGCCATGGCCATCGTCAAAGCTTCTGACTGGGTGGGGTTAACTTTACCCGGCATTATCGACGACCCAGGCTCATTGGCCGGAATGGTTATTTCACCGATGCCGCTCCGCGGACCCGAGGTGAGTAATCGAATGTCATTGCCAATTTTCATGAGCGACGCTGCAACGGTTTTCAGCGCGCCGTGAGATTCGACCAAAGCATCGTGAGCGGCCAGTCCTTCAAATTTATTTTCTCCGGATTTAAAAGGCAGCCCTGTTTGTGAAGCAATGTTTTCTGCAACTTTATCAGCGTATCCCTCTGGCGTATTCAATCCGGTACCCACGGCAGTGCCACCTAATGCAAGCTCTGAAAGGTGCGCAAACGAATTCTTAATGGCACGTATCCCGTGCTCAATTTGTGAGGCATAACCGGACAACTCCTGTCCAAGCGTTACCGGGGTGGCATCCATACAGTGTGTCCTGCCGATCTTAACGACATCCATAAAATCGCGGGATTTGCTGGTTAAAGTACTGCCTAGCTTTTCCAGACCCGGAATGGTCACATCAACGAGTATTTTGTAAGCCGCGATGTGCATTGCGGTAGGGAATGTATCATTGGATGACTGTGCCTTGTTCACATCGTCATTGGGATGAAGAATTTTCTGGACGTCGGTCAAACTGCCACCAGACAAGACATGGCCTCTGTTGGCTATGACCTCATTGATATTCATATTGGTCTGAGTGCCAGACCCCGTCTGCCAGACTACCAATGGAAACTGGTCATCAAGTTTACCTGCAATGATTTCTTCACATACCGCCACAATCCATCTGGCCTTATCGTCGCTCAGTACACCCAGGTCGCGGTTGGTCTGAGCCGCCGCTTTTTTGAGGTATCCAAAAGCACGGATAACCTCTATCGGCATTTTATGTCCACCGATTTTAAAATTCTCCAGGGATCGTTGTGTCTGCGCTCCCCAATACTTATCAGTCGGCACCTTGACAGGACCGATGGAATCTTTTTCTATTCTGTACTTCATTGAAAAATGGGTGAATATCTGGCATTAACGACCACAAATTTAAACTTCTTATCTTCGCAATCGTTCAAACTACAGACATAAATTACATCACTTAAACTTCTGAAATATGGCTTTTAAACTTCCGGATCTTGGCTATGGTTATGATGCGCTAGAACCCAAAATCGACGCGCGTACCATGGAAATTCACCATACCAAACACCACAATGGATATACGACCAAATTGAATGATGCCATCAAAGGCACATCTCTCGATGGCAAAACTATCGAAGACATCCTCATCAACCTGGACATGAAAAATAGTGCCGTGCGAAACAATGGCGGAGGATATTTCAATCACTGTCTTTACTGGGAAATACTCAACCCCAATGACCGCGGACGTCTTTCTGGCGCTTTGAAATCAGCCATTGACGACGCTTTCGGGTCTAAAGAAGAATTTGAAAATCAATTCTCGGCAGCTGCCGGATCGAGATTTGGGTCAGGCTGGGCATGGCTTTGTGTAAAGGATGGCGGCAAACTGGAGATCTGTTCTACACCCAACCAGGATAATCCACTTATGCCCAATACAGGCTGTGGAGGTACACCTATCCTCGGAATTGATGTCTGGGAACATGCATATTACCTGAACTACCAAAACCGAAGACCTGATTACGTCAAGGCATTTCTGGAACTGATCAACTGGAATGTAGTCGAAGCCAACTTCGAAAAGTTCCAGTAAATCAATCATTAAAAATATCGCAATGCCATACCTGTCGACAGGTGTGGCATTTTTTTTGCTGCATGTTAAAATGTGTGAAGGTTATTGACAAATGACCTTCAATTTTATAACTTCTACCCAAATCATTATCCCATGATCATCTTCGCGGCAGCGTCTTTGATTGTATTGTTATTCGGTGAACGGATTTTAAAGGAATCAAGACTCTGATCATTTCTCCTGCTGATTTTTTCTTCTGTTCTTGATTTCAGGCTTGTCTAAACCGTGTAATAATCTATATCTTTGCGGCCTTTTAATAAAAGTACTATGCTAATTATTAATGTAAAAGAGGAAGAATCTATTGATCGCGCACTCAAACGCTATAAAAGGAAATTCCAAAGTACTGGTGTTTTGAAAGAAATCAGAAGAAGAAAGAATTTTACCAAACCGTCTGTAGAAAGAAGAAACACACTTCTCAGCGCAGTTTACCGGGAAAGAAATTTCACTTCGTAAGGGCAGGAGACCATCCCTGTCGCAGATCTCCGTTTCTAACCAGTTCCGCTTATACTACATAGAATAGAAAAGCCCCCTGTCGGAGGCTTTACTTTTTCATTTCTATTTTCGCTTTCTCCTAAGGTTTAGACTTAAGATCCTACTCCACCCTGTTGCCCACCTTGCTGATTTTGCTGGTCTCCGCCACTCTTCACATCGTCATTCCTAATTTTACTTCTGCGCTCCCTGAAATCCACTTTGCCAAACTTATACCTCAGATTTACGCCTATCGATCGGAAGGGAATGGTGAAACCAGAAACCTGGGAAAAGTTCGCACCGGATTGATTGGTATTGAAAGCCTTGTTTTCACTGAATGGTTCTATGATACGAATCCCGATGCTGAGATCTTTCCAGTCTTTTCTGAATCCAATCCCGAAAATTGAAAAGCTCGGAGTAAATCCTTGTAATGTGCTTTGATTCGACCTGAAAAATCCAAAGAAATCCGCCTTGAACGACCCACTGATCGTATATTCTCCGTTTGTAAAAATCTGGTAGTTAATATCTGTATTGCTCAGGTTTTCGCCATTTACCACTCCTGTTGCATCATAGGTAAAGACATCCCCACCAAACCGGATGTTAAACTTGTTGATGGACTTGTTTATGAACATATTGATACCCACGGAGTTGTTGGTTCCAACATTGTCAAAGGTGTTCACAGAAACGCCGTTCTCGTTGATAACCAAAATTTGCTCTATGATGTCATTCGTCCTTTTGTAGTAACTCGATGCAAAAATGTTGAACCCCAAAATTCGGGTGTTATAAGACAACTCTATCTGGTGTGTCAATTCAGGGTCTAATAGGGGATTCCCTATGACCAGGTTGGTCCGGTCGGCATTGTTGACAAAAGGATTGACATTGAAGAGGCTCGGTCTTTGAATTCTCTTTGTATATCCCAGTTTTAACGTCCGAAAATTACTCAATGAGCGCGAAACTGTAAAATTCGGAATCCAATTGTCGTAATCATTATCAAAATCAAATTCTCCTTTATCGAACAATCCACCAATATCGGTATGTTCATACCTCAGACCAGAAATAAACTGGAATTTCCCAATGACAAAATTGAGCTGTGCATATCCCGCCAATACGTCCTGGTCGTAATTAAAAACGTTAGAACGCGACACATCCAGGTCATACATCTGTGTGGCCTCATTCAATATCGAATATTTGTAATCGCTGTCGATATCACGAATAACTCCTTTACCCCCAATCTCAAGTTTGATAGATTTGGGAAAGGGGTGGGTGTAGTCGACCTGGAAGGTGGATTCCCAATTGTCACTATCGTTGAAAATGTTCTCATCGCGATTAAAGGCACTGAATGAGTTGGTTTCTATAACATCAAACTCTTGATCCTGGTTGTTTCGGGACAACTGGTAGGCCAATACCAGTTCTTGACCCTCATTCTTTTCGAATGTACGGGTGTAATCTGTGTTCCAGTCGAATCCATCAAAGATGTTATCACCCACCTGGCGCCTTTCAAAGGAAAAGCCTGCCAATCCTCTAGGGTCGATCAATTGACCATTATATACACCATCGGAATCAAACCCAAATCCACGGTAGTTCAAAGAGGTATTGAAAGAATTGTAAGCGTTTACATCGTAGAAGGCACTTGCAGATCCGCGCCATCCCAGTCTTGAAGTTTCTGTAATTCCATCCTGCGTAAGTACCCTTTCTCCATCCGGTGTCTGATCAATACGCTCAAAACTGAATGTGCCATCCTGAGGCAGAGAATAAAAAATTGATCCGTTAAAAGTTGATCCGAAACGGCCCTTACCGGCGTTGAGATTGGCAAATGCATTGCTTGACCGGTTGCCTACAGATGTATTGATGCTGCCAGCTACACCTTCTACATTTTTCTTTTTGGTCACGATATTGATGATTCCCCCGCTTCCCTCGGCATCGTACTTGGCGCCAGGAGAGGTGATCACCTCTACCCTTTTGATCTCATCTGCCGGGAACATCTTTAAGGCATCGGCCACGTTGCTTGAAAACATACCACTGGGCTTCCCATTGATGAGGATGCGGACATTTTGTGATCCACGGATGGAAACGTTACCATCGAGATCAACAGACAAGTTCGGTACCTTTCTCAATACATCCGTTGCGTCGCCACCAGATATAGAAGCATCATCTTCCGCATTGAAAACGATACGGTCAACTTTGTTTTCAAAAAGCGCTCTTTTCTCTGTGATTTGGACTTCTTCAAGAAGGTAATCCGTAGGGACCAAAAAAATGTTACCAACATTGTAATCCGGATCCTTCTTGGTAGTCTCGACCTTAGCAATAAGTTTGGTGCTGTAACCCAGGAATGAAATTTCCAGATCGTAAGTGCCCGGGTTGATTTCCGTAAATGCAAATCCGCCACTTTCATCCGATAGCGTCCCGTTTAGGATCTTATCCCGACCGGATCTTTTCAAGGATATAGTGGCAAAACCCACCGACTGATTGGTCATCGTGTCGATAATGCTACCACTGATTTTTCCTTTGATCTGCGGTGAACTTCCAAAATTCCCAAATTGACCGTAGGAGAATGTTCCAATCAGGATGAAAATAAATAGGGGTAGAAACTTTTTCATAATGGGACAAATTAACTGCTTATCGTGGGGACTAAGAGATAGTAATCGACTATTAGACAAACATTCTCTACTAAAGGTTTAACCAATAAGTCAATTTGGCAACGATCGATCTGTTTTTAATATCAAAGGCAAATCGTCTCGAAGGGTCGTCCACATCTCCAGTGAGGTAGTTGTCCGTGTAAACGAGGAAAAAATCAGAAACTGGAGCAAATCTCCATTGGAACCTTGCATTGATGTTGGTATTCTTGGATTGTGAGTTGTATTGAATGAAAGTGGTAAGAAAAATAGACCTCGAAAAGGTGTAGTCTATTCTAGGACCTATCAGCAATGTTTGTTTATTGCTTTCGAGATAAGGCATGTCGAAGTAGTTCCAGTTGAAGTCTATGGACACCGAACCTCTTGGTGGATAGTTCAATGTCACAGCACCGCCCGTGCCTATCCGAAACCCATTAAAATACCCCCCGATGTATTGTCTTAGTCTGTAAGTTACCCTTTTGCTTTGGTCACTAAAAAAGAACCCGTCAATACTAAAATATTGATAATCTGTATCTCCTTGTAACGGTTGTGAATCCGTTCCAGTGGGGTCAAAATCATCGAAGAGGTAGACGTAGCTGTTGTTTACTGAAACGGTAAAACGCGAATTGTCAGCCAAGGTCCCGCCGATGCCTGCAGATATGTCGTGATCCGTCTTTCCAAAAGAAGGTCGCCAAATCATTTCAACCCTCCCTTGAAATGAATACTCATTGACAAAGTTTCCCGCGGGATAACGGGTATATCTGAATTCAGGATTGATGCTGAAATAATTTTTTCTTCTAATGAAACCCACTTCCGCCTGGTAATCTTCATGTACATATTCATGGTTCCACGTAATTCCGACATTCTTTACATCGTAGTTCACATTCATCCCATGGGTCCATGGAAGTCCATCCGTCCCCGGGCTCATGGATGTATGGAGAAAAGTCTTTCCAAACCAGCTGTTTCGTTCGTTTGCGTAATTGAAATCGATACCTGCCACACGATTGTACGCCGAGGATTCCGGATCTTCCCGATCCACGTTCTGGACTTGTTTGTTGACAAATAAAAAACTGATATTTGACCTCTTAAGGATTTTTTGCTGTAAGGCCAATACAGCAAAGTTGGTCCCGTGAATACCGTTTTCTAAATCGGATTCAGTCTGCATATTGAGTAGCCCTATCCTAAGGTTTTCGTTGAGCTTTCCACTGAGCCTAGCTCCGCCAAGTATTCGGTTTTGTACCAATTCGTCCTGATTGTTTCTTGCCACACCTATACGCCGGGTAAAAAACGGATTGATCGAAGACGTACCGAAACGGCCAAATAAATCGGCATTTTCAAGAAAGAACTGTCTTCTTTCCGGAAAAAAGATCTCAAATCGCGATAGATCCGTTATTTGACGATCCACTTCTACCTGTGAAAAGTCAGGATTGATGGTCAGGTCCAGGTTGAGTCCAGAGCTGATACCGACTTTTACATCACCGCCGATCGAGGCTGTTTCGTCGGCAGGCGTTCCAGCTTCGTAGTCTTTGTTTACTCCAGCGCTGACATAGGGAATGAGGGAAATGTTACTACCGGTCGATTCAAGCGGTTCCTCCCACACCAGCTCACCATTGTAAGCGAGATTCATCATGGGATAGTTATTGGGAATACCGGTCCATGTACTCCATTCGGTGTCCTGGGCGTCAAATCGATAGGCACCGAACTTCCACTTTTTAGAACCTTTGTTGAATCTCAAAGTGCTGAAAGGGATCTCCAATTCGGCCGTGTAAAATCCATCGTGTTTAGTTGCCTCCCCGCGCCATTTATTGTCCCAGGATTCGTCGAAATCCCTAAAGTCGCTACCACCATTTGCTATGATTCCTTCTCTGATGACCCCTTCAGGATTGATGCCAAAAAAGAATGCATTGGTCTGGTCTTCGAATGAATCAAATACAAGAGTGATATTGTCCATGCCGCTGGCTCTATAGTCGCGTCTGAGCGAATTGACATTCCACTTGTTTCCCTTGGCATGACAAACGATACCCACATATAGGTTTTGTTCGTCATAGGCCATGAAAATCTCGGTCTGTCCTTTTGCCAACACCGTATCCAATGGAAAATATTGAATAAAATCCCTTGCCGGCACAAGGTTTTGCCAGACAGGCTCGTCCAACAGACCATCGACAACGATGGTATTAGTCGTCTTTTTTGCAATGACCTTTTTGGGCCCGTCACCGTTGGATGAACGAGCGTGCCAGAAAAGACATATTAAAAAAATTACTAATGCATATCTCATAGAGCTCCAAAGATAATCTTTGTTAGTGAAGCGTCACCCAGCTGAATTATTAATGACATGTTAACGCACTCATTGGGATCGGTGACAAAACAGCTATAGCTGACCGTACTTCCATCAATTTGTCTCCTACGAGTACGAACTTTAATATTCTTCAAAACGATTTAAACAAAGCAATCATTTTGGCTATACTTTTGTTGTATAATTCGGTTTGTACTAACTATCAACCAGAATGCGGATGGATACCATTGCCACCAAAGCAACCTTGCTTGAGCGAATAGAAATTTCGCTGACCAAAAGATTTGCTCACCAGCTTTCCGATAAGCTCGTTTATCACAATCTTTCTCACACTCAACGCATTCTTCAATCCATTCAGGAAATTGGCCAGGCAGAGAGTCTCTCCGACGAAGAACTTGAAGTTGTTACATTGGCGGGATGGTTTGTCAACAGCGGCTTTCTGCACTTGGATAAGTTTGGTAAGATCGAAAGTCCCCGCGACCTTTTTGCGTATTGTAACCAACATTCCATAGAAATAGCCCGCCAGGAATTGCAGAAGCACCAGGTTGCACCTGAAAAGATTGAGTTGGTCACCACGATTATCAGGGACGGAGCTCCATTGGCAGAGAACCCGTCAAGACTTGGGATCATCCTGGCAGACGCCGTCACCGCAGACTGGGCAAAACCTGGATCCAAAAAACGTCTAAAACTTCTCTACGAAGAATTCCTGCTGACCGATGTGGTTTCATTTGGCAAAAGTACCTGGTACGATGAAGTGCTTTCCTACTTGCAGACTCATCAATACCTGACTGAGTTTGGCCAAACTCACTACGAGCCCAAAAAGCTCGAATTGATATTGAAAATAGAAAAGGACAGAAAAGAACTTGATAAGAAGGAGAGAACGCTGATTAAAAAAGAACTCGGCATCAGCGATGAAGAACTTAAAAAGCTTAAAAAAAGCCTGAAATCTGTAAAAGGCAGGGATGAACGTGGTATTCAAACCATGTTCAGGACCACTTCCCGCAACCACTATACCATGAACCAGATGGTAGACAGGAAAGCCAACATCATGATTTCCATCAATGCCATACTTCTGTCTTTGATTATGAGCCGCATCATCGGTGATATCGATACTTTTTGTATTCACAATACACCTATACTGGTTCTATTAATTGGGTGCACGGTGTCCATAGTCTTTGCCATCATGGCCATAACGCCATCGAAGACACATGGTGAATTTACGGAAGAGGAGATTCGCAACAAGAGGGGTAACCTATTGTATTTCGGCAACTTTCACAACATGAATTTTAGGGACTATCAATGGGGCATGCTACAGATGCTCAATGATCACGACTTCCTGTATTCTTCCATGATTCAGGATCTTTATTTCCTCGGTCAAACATTGAATAATAAGTCAAAGCTAATACGGGGTTCGCTGAGTACCTTTATGATTGGTGTGGGCCTGGCCGTAGGTATGTTTCTCGTCGTTTCATCGATGAGTGACTTCCACCTGGGAAGTGCCACCCATTGATCGTTATCAGCAGATTATATGTAAGGAATCCGGAACAACTTCAAACTCAAGCTCTCCGGCATCACAAGGGTATCCTTCTCCGTCGATGTGCATGTAGGTCTTTTCGTAGGCTGTAATTTTGATGGAAGTAGACTTATTGGTACTTGCCAACTTACTTTTGTGGATTCGTTTGGTAAAAAACCGCCAGGCGTTACCAAAGTAATCGATTTTGTGTGCATCATGGATCATTAGGGTATTAACAAGCCCGTCCGATGTATCAGCCTCGGGTGCGACAGTGAAATGATAACCAAACATGGATCCGTTGGCCACGTTGACGGAAAGAAACTTTCCTTCGTATTCCTCGCCATCTATCTCGACCTTATAAACCTGATTCTTATACCGGATTCCTTCCATGATTGCCCCCCTGAAGTAGGTGGTAAATCCCCTGGTGGCGCTTGATTTGGTTTTGTAAGCTACAAGTCCGTCTATTCCTACTCCTGCCATATTTACATACAACCGGCCATTGACCATAGCTGTATCTATCGTTTTAATGTTGAACTGGTTTACGATGGAAATTGCACGGCGTTTGTTCCGGCCTATACCCATGTGCATGGACAAACCGTTGCCGGAGCCTCCAGGCACTATCCCCAATGGAATGTTGGTATTGACGAGCTCAGAGGCAATCTCATTGATCGTCCCGTCACCGCCAACTGCGATTACGGCATCCACACCTTCCTTTACCAGATCTCGCGCCAGTTCTTTGGCGTGACCGGCATATTTCGTGTAGACCAGATCATACGTAAATTTATCTGGATCAATCATTTGCCGGATCAACTTCGGGATGCCGTGTTTCGACTTTTTCCCAGCGAATGGATTGACAATGAATTGTATGTGCTTTTTGATAGACATTATTTGAAGACAAAATAGCGCTGCATCGGAAAATTATAAAATACTCCGACCATTACGGCTACCATAACCTTTGAAATGGTATAATGTGGCACTTGAAAGTACTCCGTAAATAGCCACACACCCAGTGTATTCAGCATGATGCTTCCACCTACCACAAATAGAAAACGCAAACCTTGACTGGAAACTTTACCGTCCTTGCTGATGAAAGTCCAGTTTCTTCCTAGAACAAATGCAATTGTCGCACCCGTCGAAGCACCCAGAAAGGTCGAAATGACATAGTAAATTCCAAGGATCTCGCTACAGAATACGAGCATCAGAAAATCGCAAATACTGGCCGTACTTGCACTGACATTGTACCTCAAAAATGAGGTAATCAAGGGTACTTTGAATCTCGAAGTATTCATTGTCATATCCATGCCAAAAATATTAAGAGTAAGCGCAAGGTCACATTGGCATAGACACCCGCAACGAGATCATCGACTAAAACACTCCAAGAAGTTTTGGAATCATCGAATTTCCTGATTCCGAACGGCTTGAAAATATCGTAAATCCTGAATAAAGTAAAGGCCAGAATCACGTTGGTCAGGTTAATTGGAATCCATAAAAGCGTAGTCAAGAGACCTGCAATTTCATCCACTACGATCCTTTGGTCGTCATGCTCCCAGTCCTTGGGAAGGCGGGCAATACTCACATACCCCAACAGCGTCACCAGAATCAACAACAGTAAAAGATGCACATGAGAAGACATTCCGGTGAGGTATAATATGTATATCATCAAGGCCCCAACCAATGTCCCCCAGGTCCCCGGACCCGGGCGCAAAAATCCGGCGCCCAGACCTGACGCAATCGCTATGTGAAAGGTGTTCAACAAAATAAAGTTACATTGCCTTTTACTTTCCGGCTATATCCAACAATTGTCGATTGAGCATGTCATGCTGCTTGAACAAGTCGTGCTCTGGCAAAATTCCTTTTTCAGTTTGTGGGGACTTTAGGTAAAATGAAAGCCATTTTTGAACACCGGATAGTCCTGCCCTCTTCGCCAAGTCGAGGAATATGGCGAGATCCAGCACGATGGGTGCTGCCAAAATACTGTCCCGGCACAAAAAATCAATTTTAATCTGCATCGGATAATTGAGCCAACCCCTTATATCGATGTTATCCCAGCCTTCTTTGTTGTCACC
>JBFKOL010000010.1:0-34959 GCA_041628815.1 Saprospiraceae bacterium
AAATTGTATAGAATAAACCGACGCTTAGCAGCCAGGCTATCAGTACTGTCCAGTTGAAAGTGACTCCTTTGGTTTCCGCATAATTTTTAAGGATACCCGCTCTTTTGGCGAAGAAATGCTCAAATACGATGACAGCTCCTACCGGAGCCAAGATGAAACCATAGACAGCCACAAAGTCGAGTAATTTCATTGCAAAAGCCGGGAATAGACCTGCTACAGTGGCTACTGTTCCGGCCAAAAGCCTCACCAAAAGGTGGATGCTTTAGACATGATTGCCTGGAAAGCCAGTCCTGCCCGGTAGATCGTCGGGTTGGCCGTGGTCCACCCGGCAATGATAACAGCGATAATACCGAAGATTCCAATGGCATTGTACGCCAGCGGGCCAGGTGCAACAGGCGGGGCGGCACCGGCATCTAAAAAAGCTGTTGCCTCAGGTGTTTTTAAATATACGGCATAAAGCAATGCAGCTGCGATCCATGCCATATAATGTCCGACATACATCCCTGCGGCAGTTGTCCAGCCTATGGATGGTTTTTTCGCATAACGCAGCACACTCAGATCACTCATACCAATGTGCATGGCTGCATTACAAAACCACGACCAGATAACGACGTGCCAAAAGGTGTACTTCATCTGTCCCGGAAATGGATCACTCCCTTCTCCCCAGATTTGCCAGAAGTCTCCAAAGCTACCTACCCCCAGTTGTCTCAGCGCCACGATTCCTGCCACTAAAAAAGCCAGCAGAATCAATGGCGACATCCAGTTGGCAGCTTTGGCCACCGCATTGTACCCTCGGGCTGCCACGATGGAAATGATTGCACCTACTGCCAAAACGATGAGGACAAATAAAGAACTGTTCGGCATGGTGTCCGTCAGCTTGGGCATTTCCATGTCAAATGGCACACCCACAGCGGTTGCGGAAACCGTGATCATGGCTCCTGCGAGAAAACAAAAAAGGATGCCATTGGCAAGATTGTAAAACACCACAAGGTTTTTCCCACATATTTTTTCCAGTTGGTAGTACAGCGTCAATCGACGCTTAACGGCTATCTCCGCCGTCAAATACCGCCATGACAAAACCGCCAAAAAGTTACCCAGCAACAAACCCACGATCAGGTCGAAGGCACTCACACCTGTCGTCAAAAAGAGCGGGCCGATGACAAACTCCGTCCCTGCCGCGTGTTCGCCTGCATACATACCGAGAAAGCTTTTCCAGCTTTTCCAATGAGAACGGGGAACGGGTTTTCGCTCAAACTCGCTACCGGATTTCGGAGTGTGTGCTTCGTCAACAGAGCTTTTTATGTCGGACATAGGACTGTATAAATTTTGGAATTTCCTGTGCTCCGCCGTTGTAGCCAGCTAAGGTACATGAGACCGGCAGGCGGGTTTCGGTTGTGCTAATCATTTGCCAACTACAAAATACCCAACCGGCAATCATTTTTTTCTGTATTTCAATAACATTTACCAATAATTCAATGGTCATTGTGCAAATCTGCAATTCGGCTACTGATAAAAAATATGGCTCGCCTCGTTTCAAAGACTCTCTACTCGCCGACGGAGGCCGGGATCTACTCATCTCGGTTCCTTTGGTTGCACTCCGGTCATCTCCAGCCGGGACTAACGCTTCGTTCAGCTTCACAACTACCCCACATACTATTTCAAAGCGTAGTTTTTCTCTAGAAAATCCTTGCCTACCTCTTTATCCGAGATAACCATGGCCGCTCCCAATGCCGATCCCAGCGGAGATTTTGTAGTGTGCAATTTTACATCCCGATAATGACGGGCGAGCATTTGTACATAGACTCTATTGCCTGCAAAACCGCCGTCAATGTATATTTTTTGAATGGGTGTGCTGCCGATGGCCATTTTTGCCGAACCAATCTGCAATTGAACCAGTTCCCACATCAGGTGATGATAGGCCTCTTCGAAATGTTCAAAATGGTGCATTCGACTCTGAGTGGGTTGAACCCATGGCGTTCGCAACTTATCATATGCGAAACAATGATCGGTGGATTGAATTGCCTTTTTATACCACCTGTCACTGAATGACACATGCTTGTGAGCGTCTTTGTGTTGGTGGAAAAAGGACTGCAGGTTTCGGGTTTGAAACTTGTATTCTTCGCCTAAAAACAATCGGGCGGCCTTGACCGGTTTGCCGCTTGTACCCATAAAATTCAGGCAGTCCTTGTGCAGTTCCTCATCGGTGATTAACTCTGTACTGAAAGGATTAAGTGCAATGCTCCAGGTACCGGTAGAGATCAGTAAAAAAGGACTTTTATCTGCCCGGATGTAGGGCAACAAGGCCGACGAACTGTCGTGGATGCCAACCCCGACTTTTACCTTTCTATTTGGTAATGTTACACTGAAGCAGGTATTCGTTGGCACAATTTGCGGTAAAATGTGATCGATACCTTCCGCATATACCCATTCATGGTAATCGTTTTTCGAAAAATCCCAAAGTGCAGTGTGACATCCGATGCTCGTGTATTCGCTCAGTGGTAAGCCCGTCAGCAAATAGCTCAGATATTGAGGAAAATGCAACGACCAACGAATTTTTTTGAAAACATCGGGTCGGGTCATTTTGAGCCAATATAGCTGCAGTCCCGAGTTGAGCATACCGAGCGACGGTGAAGCAGTAGCCCTGGCGAGTTGGAGGGCGTCGCCGTATTGATGATAAAAATCCTGTAAGACTGACTCGGGCAGCGGTTTCAGGTAATTGTAAAGAGGGGTGAGTGGCGTGCCGTTATGGTCCAGGTGGACAAAACTTGCGCCATAGGTAGAAAAGTTAATTGCACGGATATCGAAGTCATCGCTTTTGAAGACAGTGCTCAGCGTCGTTTTGATCCAGGTTGCGATTGCATTCAAATCATCACATGGGAATCCATCTTCGTCTTGGATCTCCTCAAAACGATGGCTTGTTTTCCAAATTACCTGATGGTTTTCATCAAAGATGAAAGCCTTTTTGTTGGTTTTTCCAATGTCGAAAACTAGTACCATTTCGGATTTCGGATTTCGGACCTGCCCGACGAAGTTTCTTCGATCTCCGTAGCCTTGGCGAAGGAGATAGCGCAGGTGGTTTCTGAACTTCTAAATTTCACGTCATTTGTTCATATTTTTCTTCTTGCGCACAATTGAGCTTACAATGATTGCAAGTAAATCGTCCGCTTCCTTCCATAAGGGCGCAGCTTTATTTTTGTATTTGTCGTCAAGTCCGGTTTTGAATTCCAACCAAAATTGAGTTTCATCCAATTCTTCCTCGACAGTTCCCATTTTATGTATGTAATCTTTGTCCGATTTAGCCCTGCAAGCCGCTCGATAATTGGCGGCAGCAGAAGAGGCGCTTCGCACCATCTGATTTTTGGCCGTTCGCAAACTGGTCGTCTTGGACAAGCCTTCTGCAAATTTGACCACCGCTATGGCAAACGCTTTCAGTATTTCTTGTAATTCTTTCTTTGTCATAAGCGCCTTTTCTATTTCGGATTTCGTTCCTGACCGAAATCGCCTTGTACAGTCGGGTTCCAGAATTTAAATTATAACAGCTCTGAGATCCGAAATCCCCCACCCGAGATCCGAAATCCCCAATCCGAAATTGTTAGAGCCCGGTAGCTAACACATTGATACCACGTTTGGCAATCAATTTTTTCCTCACCTCCATCTGCCGATAAACTCCAATGGGGTCAATTGCCCCATTACTAAGCCTTCTTGCTTCAGCGACCAACGGACGTACATCTGTCCGGTAAGCGGCTTGTAAAATTTCCTGACAGCGTGTGACATCATTTTCGTGCTGCGCTTCCTCCAATGCTTCCCTGTCTATCAGCAAGGCTTGGGCATATGCAATAGAAATGGCTTCAAGACTTTGCATCAAGTCTTCCAATGGGTCTTTCAGATTGTGGCTGGCATCGATCATGAAAGCGATTTCGGATATGGGAAGCGGATTATCCTTGGTATCTATTAATTCGTTGAAAATGAGAAACAATTGATAGGGTTTCACGCTTCCGCAGGTGAGATCGTCATCGCCATATTTGCTGTCGTTAAAGTGAAATCCGCCCAGTTTGCCTTTCATCATCAAAATAGCGACGATCTGCTCGATGTTGGTATTGGGTAAATGATGCCCCAAATCCACCAAAGTATACGCTCGTTCGCCACATCCTTCAGCCAGGGAAAGGGAAGTGCCCCAATCGGGTATGACCATTGAATAGAAGTTGGGTTCATAAGGTTTGTATTCGATGAACAGTTTCCAGTCATTGGGCATGGCCTTGTAGATTTCGCGTAGAGAACTTAGTGTTTGCTGGTAAGCTTTCCTGAAATTGTGCTGTCCGGGAAAAGACGTACCATCGGCCAACCATATTGTTATAGATTTCGAACCCAATGCCTTACCGAATTCTATGACCTCTATATTATGGTCGATCGCTTGCTGGCGTGTGGCTTTGTTAATATGACTGAGAGAACCAAATTTATAACTGTGCTTTTGATTGGACTGGTCCTGAAACGTATTGGAATTGACGGCGTCGAATAACAGTCCGTGCGAGGCAGCGCGTTGTTTAATTGCGTCGGTGTCCTCTGGAATGTCCCACGGAATATGCAGTGAAATGGCTCCGGCCGATTTTGTCAAAGCATGGATGATTCCCACATCATCGATTTTTTCCTCAAGACAAGACGGTTCACCACCTATGGAGAAACGTCCAAAACGAGTCCCCCCGGCACCCAGGGCCCAACTCGGAATAGCCACCTGTAGTGCCTGCAGATGCCCAAGCAGATCATCTGTTTGCATGCCCAGTTTGTCCAACTGGAGGCTCAGAACATCCCATTTATCCCGGTGATCAGATAGCGATTTTTCGTTCCAATTTTCGATTTCAGATTTTAGAAGCATAATACATCAGTCTATGGATGATAAAATTGGTATATCCGAGAAACGAGATCCTCATTGAGTCATTATCTAGCGAATGCATTGGCCAAACCACCATCTACATTGATCATATTACCGGTACTCTTGTCAAGGAGTGTGGCAAGTGCAAGAACCGCCTTGGCAATATCTTCGGGACGGATGATTTCATTCATCAAATTGCGCTTCGCATAGAAAGCGGGGAGTTCCTCTACGGATATCCCATAGGCTTTGGCACGTCCTTCGGCCCATTTCCCTTCCCATATTTTACTACCGATGATTACTCCGTCGGGATTGATGGTATTGACCCTGATTTTTTCTGCACCCAATTCTGCGGCCAAAAGACGCGTCATATGTTGTTGTGCAGCTTTGGCAGTGCCATAAGCCACATTGTTCGGACCCGCCACCAAGCCATTCTTGCTGGCAATGTTAATGATGTTGCCACCCATTCCTTGCCTTCGCAAAATGTCTGTTCCTTCTTTTGCCAAGTGAAACTGTCCTTTCACCAATACGTCCTGCAGTAAACTCCAATCTTCTGGTGTCGTTTCTGCCAGCGATTTGGAGATGGCCAGACCCGCAGAGTGTACGATGATATCGACGCCTCCAAACTCGAGGCATGCCTTCTTGAAGGCCATTATGACAGAGTTTTGGTCGGTGACATCGCAGACGGAATAAGTCGACTCATCCCGGTTAAATGATTTATGGACTTCCTTTGCCCGTTCTTTATTGATGTCGGTGACGACAACACTGGCTCCTTCTGCCGCCAGTTTGTCAGCAATAGCCTTACCGATTCCGCCCCCGCCCCCGCTGATGAGCGCAATCTTTCGGGACAGCGGCTTTTCCTTGGGCATACGCTGCAGTTTCGCTTCTTCCAGGAGCCAATATTCAATGTCGAATGCCTCCTGACGCGTCAGGGCCGTATATTCGGAAATCGCTTCTGCTCCCCGCATAACGTTGATCGCATTGATGTAGAATTCGGAAGCGACGCGCGCCGTTTGCTTGTTCTTTGCAAAGGTGAACATACCTACGCCGGGGTAAAGAATTACCACGGGGTTGGTATCGCGTATGGGGGGACTGTCGGGATGTTTACAGTTTTCGTAGTATTGGGTGTATTCTTTTCGGTATTGTTCAAAGGCAGGAAAGAGTGCGTCTTTGACCGACGAGGCATCAGAAAGATTCGCATTCCCTGAAAGATCCAATACCAATGGTTGAATTTTTGTCCTTAAAAAATGGTCAGGGCATGAGGTGCCCATTGGTGCCAATTTGTATAGATCGCTGCTGTTGATGAACTCCAATACGCTTTCATCATCCGTAAAATGGCCGATCATCTTTTGGTATGTCGAACAGAGCCCACGGAGTATTGGAGCTATTTTTGCGGCCTGATCTTTACGTTTTTCGGGTGCCAAACTTTGTATTTTCTGGCCACCAAAAACCGGACGATCCTTACCTTGCCTCGCTGCAATGTACGCAGAAGCCATTTCGATCACCTCTAAACTATTTATATAGCATTCATAAGACGTATTGCCCCAGGTGAACAAGCCATGACTGCCTAAAACAATGCCCCGGATGCCGGGATTGTCCTTTAAACACCTTTCCAATTGTAAGCCGAGGTCAAATCCCGGTCGCTGCCATGGAATCCAACCCATTGTGTCGCCCCAGATTTCTTTCGTTATAGCCCTGCCGTCTTTTGCGGCGGCTATGGCAATCACCGCATCCGGGTGCAAATGATCAATGTGCTTGAATGGCAGCAATCCATGCAATGCGGTGTCTATGGATGGGGCACGACTGTCCGGGTCATAGAGGCAATGATAATAGAGCGGCACAATTTCATCTTCATAGGCCACTCCCCGGTAAACAGCTTTCAGCGCTTTAAGCCGCTGGGTGTAGAGTCCGGCAATTCCCTGTCTCGTCAGAGTTCCGATGTCACCGCCAGAGCCTTTGACCCACATGACTTCAACTTCTTCGCCGGTTAGTGGATCTTTTTCCATCGTCTTGCAGGAGGTATTGCCGCCGCCATAATTGGTTATCCGCAAATCAGCACCAAGCAGGTTGGAGCGGTACAGAAATAGTCCGACCTCGTCGGTCGACAGTTGTGCAGCTTTGGCTTCATCCCAAAGGTAATCGACGTGATGAAATGTTTTGACGGCCATCTTGTAAGAGTTAGTAATTGTTGAACTACACCTAAAGTTACTGATACAAAGGTACCATTGAACAGTCGATCTATGATAGCGTGAAATCAGAATCATATTGCACCAAAAATCTTAGCTAAAGGATGCTAATAAAACATGGAGTACTTCACTGGTAAGACTGAGTAAATACGACCACACTTTCGATGATCTCAAAACTTACACATGTAGTTCCTTTTTAATGTCTTCGATCAACCTTTTGGTTTCAGGACGGATGCCTAATTAGATAATGGGCAATCCCTACATAGGCACGTTGATTAAGTGTATTCATCAAGAGCAACAGGTTCTCTGGCGAGCTGAGGGTTTGCTTTGATATGGAAACTGAATTTAAATGGTAATGGTATAATTGCAGTGCCTCCCTATTGACGTCAGGATCCAACTCATCGACTTCTTTTATATAGAGATTTTCAATTTTAAAAAAGTAATATCCGGTGTCTTTTACCACATTGCCTAATTGCTGATCAACCGTATCTTTTATCCATTCTCCGAGATAGACCTGATTATTGTTTCTATTTTTTGCGCTTCCTTTTGCATGGCCAACCGATAATTGGCCATGATTAGTTTCAACCTGTAAAGATCACTGAGCGATGCATAATTTGCTTGGCTATTGAAAAATGCCCTGGCATCCAAGGGAAAGGGACTTGACGATCGGGGTAGAATGGGAAATAATGAATCCGCAGGACTGTCCTCGAGTATCAATAATTCAAACTGGTCCACATTCGATGTCAAATCCCTGTACAATCCTCTGTGCTCGTGCTCTATGTCGTATAACGGCACAAGCCAATAATCTTTCACGAAAGTTTTCCATTTGGTTATCTCCGTTCTGAGTTCGGAATTCTTTATCAATCGTAAATCACCTGTGCTAAAAAGTATGTCTGCCGTATTCAAAATAGGAACCGGATTATCGACCATTCTCGCATTGCGCAACCAATAATGTATAGAATCTGTCAATTGAATGTCCGGATTGCCAAAGGCGTCTATCAGTCGAACTACGCAGTGTATTGAATAGGAGTTAATTGGTTCTACTGCCCGAAAAAGATTTTGGGTCTCCCGGAGGTCTGACAACAGTGATTCAATATAATCGTGTTCGATCTTATTGTTATTGATTGCCGTATACCGGGCATTGATGGCCAGGGCAATCAGAATACCAAGAACAATCAGAACCGTTTCCCCTGTTGCATATAGTAAATATTTTCTGGTAGAATCATTCATTAGTGCTTTACCCGCTGGGCTTGATTCTATCAACGAGTGCCTGATTTTGCGGAAAAAAGTGAGCATTTTTTAAATATACGAAACAACCGGTTGCTCTATTGGTAGAATACCATCTGAGGAGATCAACCGTTGGTAAAAGAGGAAGGATGTTGAGGTAACTTTCCCTCTCAAAGGGGAGAATTAACCCCTGGATAATCTGCCATGTCATCAGTAATAATTTTGTCTTACACATTGCCTTGGCTGTTGCCGGGAAACCAGACAGTTGGTCTTGAAATGGAAAGACAGGTATCCGCCATTTGTATTACCTCCTTTGGGGTTGCTTTGAATAGAATACTTATTACAGATTTGGAATCGTCTGCAGAACGAAAAAACCAGGCAAATCACTTTACCTGGTTCTTTCTGAATGAAGCTGTGAAATTCAAACTAGATGAAAATATTTATCGGTTTTCTGAATACCTCTCCTTTAATCATCACCACCATCGTGTACTGGCCGATGCGGCTTCCAGAGAAATCGTATTTTTTACTGACCGCATTTTTGTTTTTAAAGCTATCCTCGATCAAGACAGATCCTGCTTCGTCATAGATACGGATCACCGCCTTTTCTCCAAATGGCAATAAGGACACGGTTACAACATTATTTTTTACAAAGAACCTTGGCTTTATCAGCTTTGATTCATCGATGATTGAAAGACTCTCCCTGTCGATGAACATCCGCTTAGTGATTATCTTTTCTTCATCTGTGATCTGCAAATCATAGATTCCGTCGGGTAAATTCCGGAGATTGTATTTTCTGTTGATCAGGTCGTTCAACTCGATTTTTTCACTTATAAGGACTAAACCTTCCTGATCGGTCAGCTGGACTTTTACCTGAGACATTGCCTGTTCTTCAGAGGAAAGGACTATGGACTGCCCATCCACCACCGAGGTAATGGATCCTGCTCCCCCCGCAAAAGTCATAGACGAGTTGAGTGAGATTACGATAGTCAAAAGAAGGATTGTTTTTAAAGTTTTCATGACGTAAAATTTTTTGATGAAAAACAATACCTCAAAATTAGATGGCCTTTTTGCCGGCACCCAAGACCTGGATTTGCGGGTTGTCATATTATTTTAACACAGAATATCAATTTTGTAACAGGATGAGATAATATATCATCAATTGACATGAATAGAAGCATATAATTTGGTAACAAGAAGTCGTATGGAACATGGACAACATTATATTCGGAAAATGACAAAGTCATGTACCATAGCAAACAACCCTATCTTAAACCTGCTTTACGGAAGATTGAACCGGAGTATGGCAATTCATTTGTACTGAGGAATTTTACCGAGAAATTGACCAACCAGGTACCCCGGTGGCATTACCATCCCGAACTCGAACTCGTATACATCGAGGAAGGCAGTGGTAAGCGGCACATTGGGAATCATCTGTCATGCTTCAGCGATGGCGACCTGATCATGATCGGCTCCAACCTTCCTCACATGGGTTTTGCATCACGACTAAATGGTGAAAACCAGGAAGTGGTATTGCAGGTGGACGAAAACTGTTTTGGTCAGGGATTCCTTGAAATGAACGAAACGGCTTCTATCAAAAAGCTTTTCGAAACATCGAAGCTGGGCTTGTCCTTTTACGGTGATACCAAGCGGGAGGTGGGTCAGCGGCTGAAGAGTATGTTTCAAATGGCACCGTTCGAAAAGATGATCGAACTGATCAGGATCTTTCATCTCCTCTCGCAATCCAGGGAATTTGAAATTTTGGATGCCAATGGCTTGTCCATCGTTATCAGTGGAAGTGACAATCATCGCATTGACACCATTTATTCCTATGTGAGGAGGCATTTCACCGAGCCGATCGCCCTGGTCGATGTCGCTGCCCTGGTCAATATGACCGAGCCCTCTTTCTGCCGTTTCTTCAAAAAGGCGACGAATAAGACGTTTTTCCAGTTTCTTGTGGAGTACCGGATCATGCACGCTTCCAAGTTGCTTTCAGAGAAAGGCGATAAGACCATATCGATGATCGCTGATGAATGCGGTTTTCAGAACATCTCCAATTTCAACAGGGCTTTCAAAAAGATTACAGGGAAGAGCCCATCGGAGTACAGGAATGATTTGAGGAGAGTACTGGGAGGGGTGGCAGGTTGATGGAGTTCTCAAAAAATTTTCAGAAGCTAACGAGATGAATATTGGGGTTTGACATTTTTATCCCGGCTCAGACCAATATCACGGAGTGCTCATCCCGTCGCATGTCAGTGTCCCAATGGTTTTTGAAAAGCTCTATCTGAAATTTTGTTAATTTTTAGTCCATAATGCAGTTGAAATCGGAATCTATGCGTGTTGTGAAGTACAGAGCAATGGTACTGGTGTTGATCATTCTGCTGCCTGCTGTGGCGATTGGCCAAACCCGTGCTTTCTACGAACACGGTCATCATATTGAACACTTTAATGATACCCGTATCATCGACCATGATGTGGGAGATATCTGGAAAGATCCGCAGGGCTTGCTGTGGATTGTTAATGTGGGCAACGTGCTTTCCTATGACGGATACGCATTTGAATTGTATCAACCCGATGCGTCCAATCGGCTGAACGACGCCAGGGACCAGTTTGAACGGGTGATGGTGGATAGCAAAAAGAACATATGGCTTTCATCTATCCAGGGTGGCATTGTGAAGTACGATGCAAACAAAAGACAGTATCATCGCATTGCTATATCAGAAAACCAGTTTACAGACTATGGATCGGACCATATCGCGGAAGACAACGAAGGAAATATCTGGGTCGGGCATACAAAAGGCCTGATGTTCTTTCCTAAGGGTCAGGCGGGAAAGGCGAGCAATATAGAAATTACCTCCGTGGCGCCTCGTCTCAAGGCTTTGATCGATTCTACCGGCATGAGCAAAATTGCGGTAATCACAGAAGCAAAAAGCCAGGCAGAACTCGTACAGACTTTTCAAATCGACAGGGACCAGGAAGTCCTTGTCGTTGGCCAGGGGCATCTCCAAAGAACCAACAGGTATGGCCTCCCTACTAATGTATTCGGGGATTACGGCTGGATTCAGGACCAGAAGGGTCACGTAGTATGGGAGATGGATGCAAGCACTAGCCTGGATGCAGGCCCGCTAGTAGAGAACCGGCTGTGCGTCCAGGTGATCGACCTGCCGGAAGGCAGTTATACCCTCCACTTTCAAAGTGATGACAGCTATGCATTCGAAGACTGGTTGCTGAGGCTGGGTTCGAGTAGCCGGTTTACACCTCCATCGGTGCCGGAATGGTGGGGAATACAGGTCTACGCATTGGATGTCGATCAAAAAAAGGCTTTTGTAGAGACGCTGGAAAAACACCAAGAGGAACGCGGACTATCATCTTCCCACACCGATATTTTTAAAGACCAGGAGGGATCACTATGGGTTTTCGGGCATGCCCTTGAGAAACTTATTAAAAACAATAGCGGAAGCTGGGTATTTGAATCTTTTGGAAACTGGGACAGCCGGGATGGTGTAAACAACTGGAGTCGGATTTTAACATTAACCGATCACGATAAGGATCATTTATGGGTGTCTTATGCGACGGTGGATCCCATCCAGGGAGAAGTTATCAAGATTGGTCTTTTCAACAAACAAAACCATCATTTTCAAGAGGTGAACACAGGTCTTCCTAAGCATCGGCGCTACGACGCATTACAACAGGACAATGATGGTAACCTTTGGGTAGCGAGCAGCAATAATTACGGTCTTTTCAGAATTTCGCCACCCTTTATCAAAGCAGAGTCTCCCGGGGAAGCCACGGTGACAAGCTTCCATTTAAGAGAGGATGACGACCCGATTCAAAGGATCAAGTGTCTCGCCATAGACGACTTCAATCATCTTTGGATAGGCACCCATTATGATGGTTTGTTCAGTATTAACCTTGATCCTTTACCATTTGACTATGTTAGGCTAACCACGAAGCCGGAATTGAAGTTGTTACAAATGACCACCATTCAGGAGGACAAAGGCGGAACGATGTGGTTGACTTCGAGTCCTTTTTCACTGATCGAATACCATCCGTCGACAGATGAAATCAAGGTTTATAATGATAATTTCAAAGGAATTGATTTTGAAATCATTTTGTACATAGATGAATTGCCCAACGGTCACCTGATTTTTCAGACCGAACGGGGACTCATTGTATGGGATCGAGCCAGTGACAAAGCTATCCTGCATGAAGTGACAGGATTGGAAATCACATCAATCGCTTATCGCAGGCCCGCCCAAGGGAAGGGATTCATATTGGATGAGCCACTGCTCTATGTGCCTGGTTACCTGGTCAACACGGATTCATGGACTGTTTTTAAGGATTTGGACAAATACATAGACGGCGGAAGGATGTTGGCAGAAAAGAGTCAGGACGGAGGAATTTGGTTGTCCAATTCTTGGGGTGAACTTGGAAAATTTGCTTTACGCGGTGAACATTTGGATACTATTCAACTTCAAAAGAGTTTTATCTATCACCTGGACCTGTTAGAGGATCGAGATCGTTCCTTGTGGATTGCAACCAACTTTAACCTAAAAATGATTGATACGACGGGACATGAACGATTCTTTTCGGCTAAGGATGGTTTGAATAAGCCCAATCTCCTGGCCAATCTATTCCAGGATGAAAATAAGATTTGGCTATTTTCCAGCCTTGGAACATCTGTGGTTGATCTGGTATCCTTCGAGGTCAGCAAACCCGGTCAGATTGCCGATCTGGCCATTCTCGATGCATTCGAAGATGATGCCGGTCGTTATATCTTGTTGGATGAAAATGGTTACTACCATTTTGATCCGTCCGACCTGAAAACAGATCCTTTGCCTCCCATGGTCCATATCAAAAGCCTGAGCTACGGGAAGGATGACGAAAGGCAAGTGATCACACAGTTTGGCGCGCACGGCTTGCTGGAGTTGGCCTACCGTTTTAATGATCTGACATTTGAGTATGTGGGAGTGCATTTCAAGAATTCCGAAAAGACAACCTATGCCTACAGGTTGCAGGGAATTCCCGGAGAATGGCAGTATGTAGATAAAGAGCGTACGGCAAGATTTCTCAACCTTCCTCCTGGCGAATACACCTTTATTGTAAAGGCCGCCAATGAAGACGACGTTTGGAGTGAGGAGACACAGTTTTCTTTCAAGGTGCTTCCACCCTGGTGGCGGACCTGGTGGGCTAAAACCATTTACGCATTGGCAATTCTCGGATCCTTGTATGGGTATATACAAAATTTGCGTGCAAAAGTACGGCAAAAGCAGGAGCAGTTGGAAAAAGAACAGGCTTTCAGCCATAAGCTGGAAGTACTCAATAAAGCCAATGAGCGGTTTGTTCCCAAAGACTTTCTGCACATCTTAGGTAAATACAGTATTGAGGACCTGCATCTGGGAGATCAGACTCAGATCAAAATGACTGTTCTCTTTGCCGATATCAGATCGTATACAAGTCTTTCTGAGACGATGTCTCCCGAGGATAATTTTAAATTCATCAACGGTTATTTGGGTAGAGTGGGTCCCATCATACGAAAGCATGGTGGATTTATCGACAAGTACATGGGTGATGGTTTGATGGCATTGTTCCTGGAAAATGACCAAAGCCCCGTCAAGGCAGCTATTGAAATGCAGGAAGCCATCAATGCCTACAATGAAGAGCGAAAGAAAAAGGGACGTAAGCCAATTAAAACGGGCATAGGTCTGAATACTGGCGAACTGATGCTGGGTGTGATCGGGGACCGTCACAGGTATGATTCGACAGTTATCTCCGATGCTGTGAATACGGCATCACGGATGGAGGGGTTGACCAAAGTATTTGGTGCGTCTGTCATCATCAGTGAACGTGTCCGTCGCGAATTATCGACCGATGCGCTTTCCATGCGATACCTCGGCCAGGTAAAAGTTAAAGGCCGCGATAAGGCGTTGAAAATATTCGATTTGTACCAGGCTGATACAGATGACATTCTACATCTTAAGGAAAAAACCCTCAAGCAGTTCGAAAAGGGTATTAGGCTCTACTTTAAAGAGGACTTTGGCAAAGCAGCAGATTGTCTCAAAGAAGTAATCAAAGTAAACGAACACGACCTGGCTGCCCAGTATTACCTCGATCGATCTATCCAATATATTATGGACGGAGTTCCGGATGACTGGACTGGCGTCGAAGAAATGGTGCTTAAATAGGGGTTAATGGAAAGCTGTGTTAGAGGTTGGAAATACTTCAGGTAATGAATAACCTTTAAACGAGTTAACAGGTGACTTTTGAGGATGAAAACAATGTTCAATTTTTACTTAAATAATAGAGCTTTTGTTGTGAAAGATTCAATTATACCCACCTGATAGAATCTGGGAATGCATTGACAACAATTCTTGCTAATAAAGCCCGTGTAATCAGTCGGGATATCGGCGGGCGGACTATGCATGCGGCAAGGCCGATCGTATAAGCGCAATCGCACTGAACTACCTGGATGTAATATCTTTCTTTTCCCGACCTTCCGATATTTCTAATCCGACCACTCAAGGCAAAGAATTCTTTTCTCTAGACAATCGAACCTACGAATGAATGAGGATTACGGAAGATAGCAGTGCAGGAATAAATTCAGAAAATCTCTTGGTCGAATTCATGTGATCGGAGAGGATGTATAGAGGGACTATGCTACCAGCAGCTCAGGTGTAGAAGTTGATGGCATCAGTAAAAACGGTACATCGGCTATCATCTGAAGACCACGACGCACCATCTGCCACCATTTAAAAAGATGATCGAATTGATCAGGATTTACATCTCCTCTCGCAATCCAGGGAATTTGAAATTCTGGACGCCAATGGCTTGTCCATGGTTATCAGTGTAAGTGACTCTCATCGCATGGATACCATTAATTCCTATACCAGGAGCCATTTCGCCGAGCCGATCGCCATAGCCGAAGTCGCTGCCCTGGTCAATATGACTGGGCCCTCTTTCTGCCGGTTTTTCAAAAAGACGACCAAAATGACGTTTTTCCAGTTTCTTGTGGAATTCCGGATCACGCACGCTTCCAAGTTGACATCAGAGAAAGGCGATAATACCATATCGATGATTGCAGACGAAGGCGGTTTTCAGAACATCTCCAATTTCAACAGGGCTTTCAAAAAGATTATGGGGTAAGAGCCCATCTGAATTTACGAATGATTTGAGGAGGGTATTGGGTGGGGTGGAGAATTGTGCAATGATTTTTCATAAAAAAGGGAAGGTTATTGTATTAAATTCCTGAATGACCTACCCAAAGAATTTGGTAAACGGTTTTCACTGACTTTATTAAGGTTGAATAAGAAAGTCAGTCAGTGTTTTATGTGTATTCAATCATAGATTTTACCTTATTCAATCTTCATGATCTGTACAATAAAGTGTTCACCATTCCTTCTTCCAATTTTCAGGTTGTAGGTGCCACTTGGAACATCCTTCAGGTCGAGTTTTTGTACGTAGCGATTGGAAATTTTATCCACTTCAGTCTGTCGATGCACCAATTCACCACGCGTGTTTAAAAGTTCGTAGTAAAGATCTACCGATTGATTTAGATCCAGCTCGAATGTGGTAAATTCTGCTGTCGGGTTTGGAAAGATTCTGAAATCACTGACATAGTCGGGAAGATCGATCGTACTCGTTGACATTTCCACAGTGACGATTGCGTCGCATGTAGAAACATTCCCGTTTACGTCTGTCACAGTAAGCAATATTGGCACATTGCCCAAATCCGATATATCAAATTCCGTTTGGTTGATGAAAATACTATCGATATCACATTCGTCCGTTGAGTTGTCGTTGATTGTATCGGCGGTGATGGTAGCAATTTCGGTTTCGCCCACGATTACTTTAATATCCCTACAGATGGCCACAGGTGGTGTATCGTCTACAATAGTTACCTCGGCTACCAGTGTATCCCGGTTGCCATAATTGTCAGTCGCAATATAGGTGACCGGAACTGACTGCCCTGCTATAACCGCATCGCCGAGATTATATCCAGTTAATTCACTGTCGAATTCAAATGAAACAATAGACTGCTCAGGTTCAAAATTTGCTTGGGCTGAGAAGACATTGTCACCCAAATCAAGAACGGCACTACAATTTTCATTGCTGTACAGCGTGTCCGGACCAGTATAATTCAACGTGAAATACGCACCAGTGCCCATACAGATGGGATGCTCATTCCCTTTTATCTCAAAGACAGTTGCCAGGCTCGCCGTACAACCGGGATCTTCCGGATTATCTGGAGTGGCTGTACCGGCATCAAATGTATATACTAATTCATGCATGCCTAATCCTAATTCTATAGGGTTGAAGAAGTCATAAACAACCCCGTCTATCCTGAAGGTACCTGTTCCTTCCACGCCACCGACATCTGCGCTTAGGACAAAACTTTCATCAAACTCACAGTACAATTCATCCAGTCCGGCAAAGCTGATTTCGGGATAATAACAGGTATTGGAAAGAGAAATGGAAAATTCCGGATATGAATCACTTGCAGCGGTTAAGTTGTAACCCGTACTACTCTCGTGTAATCCCTTAAGCCTGTAAAGACCTGAGGCTGCCGGAGATTCGGTAAATGCTGTTCCTTCCATGATGACTTCGCCTGTCTCCGGATCCATCAAGTTAGTCGAGAGGACTGTCCAGTTCTCGCCTGTCAAAGAAGTAATGGTCAGTTCTTCTTCGAATAGCCCGTCGCCGAGGCAATTGCATGGAGCATCTACCTCAACACCCTCGGTATTCGTTAAAGTGATCCGGCAAAGATTGGACGCTTCAATCTCTACTTCCACCAGACAAGAAGAGACGAGACCGGCAAAATCTCTTACTTGCACTTCAATCATCTTTGTACCTACATCAAGACATGTAAACTCAGATTCCGAAAGAGTAACCTCGTCGACACCACAATTGTCCGAAAGATTTGCCTGCAAGTCCTCTGCAGTCAATATCAAAGTCCCTGTTTGCGGTATGGTAAAGTTTAATGACTGCCCACAGGTGATTGAAGGTGGTTCGCTATCCAGGATATAGTTGGTAATGACAATGCTGTCGCAGTTGAATTGGTTAGTAAACGTATCGACAACAATGCCAGCCTCTGCTTGGGTACAGGCTACATCCTCAATAGTAGTGGTATTGGAAGGTACAACAGACACGGTAACCTCGGCACTGTTTTGACAGCCGTTTGTATTGGTGCCGGTAACCTGATAGGTCGTTGTCTCATCTGGGGAAGCAATCGGCATCTGTACCCTGTTATCACTGAGTCCGGCTGAAGGCGTCCAAATGATATCATCAAATTCATTGACTTGTAATTGTGTGAAACTGCCTGTACAAATGGTAATATCATTGCTAACCTGGATAGGCGGAATTCCCTGAATGGATACGAAGATCTCGTCCTCCAAATCACTCTGTTCGTCGCTGTCAGCAATCTTTATGAGGCAACTGTCACATTCTGCGAAGTCCGCAGGAATTGCCCATTTGAAAGTACCGGTATCGGCTTGGATATTTTCAACAAGAGCAGTATAGGTCTGTCCATTGTCTTGTGAAAGCAGGATGTTGACCTCATCGATAGCTGCGGCTGCCCATTGGACACCCAGGCTGTCACCCAGGCAGTAACCGCTCTGATCGAACGTAATGATGGAGAGGCGGGCGTTGGGATCAATCGAAGTCGCTGCTTCTGCTACATTCTTGATCTCTACATTACCTACATTGTCGGTCGCTACGACGAAGAAACGATAGGAACTTCCCGGAGATCCGGCAAATACGGTGATGGTGTCCTTGATTCCCGTTTCATAAGGGTAGTAGGCATTATTATTTTCGGAGACGAAGAGAGCATAATCTTTCACTCCGCTTCCTCCTTCATCATCCATGGCTGACCAGGTTATGGGTATGGCCAATTCTTCGGATTTGTCGGGGAGTGGATTCATAATGCTCGCCGGGGGTACGGCGTCTATAACATTGAAAATTTCAGGTGTGTTAATAGTCTCGTTGACATCGAAAACAATAGCTGCTTCAGCGAGGATGCTGTCACCGGTTTGGGCTACACGATTGGGAACAATCGTAAAATCAACAAAACCTTCACCTTTCCGTGTAATGGTGTCATTCACCGGCAGCATGCCCAGAAGCGGATCTGATGGCTCCAGTCCTGTTTTAGCATCGACCGATTCAAAAATCCAGAAGACTTTGTTTTCCGTGATATCGATACCCGCCGTGACATCCACAAAGATTCCTAAAGAATCGACTATGTTGAGTCGCTTTTTATAGAAGGAGGACTTGCCGGGCACTTCGAAGATTAGGTTGGCAAAACCAAAGTTGCCCAGCTGCAATGAAAATAAATTCAAATCGACATCTAAGACATGTTCTATCACAACTTTCTGGGCCGGTGCGGAGGCAAATTCCGGATCATTTTCAAACCTGATCTTATAAGGTAGGCGGTCATTGACTGATACGAACTTTGGGTCGCCAAAGCCGTCGGGCCCGATCATGTCATTGGGGTCTCGCGAACATACTATCCTGACTATCTCCACGCTCCATTCGGCACTCCCCGTGCAATTGTTTTTATCTCTGACATTCAGTTTCTGCTTGGGTTGAGATGACCTTACCTCTCTTTTGCCGCCGGCCCAGCCTTCAAATGTGTAGGGTTCTGTTCCGCCGCTTGCCGAAGCTGTCAAGGTGATGGTTGGAGGGCCTTCCGTATCGCAAAAGGTAAAGCGTCCACCTCCCTGTATGGAGATGGAAAGGCCGCTTTCTTCTTCAACTTCAGCTGTCTTGGAATACTCACACATCGTAGTTTTATCTCTGATCTTGACCGTATGTGGTCCTTTACTCAAACCATCAAAAACATTCGATGGTCCATATGGTTTTCCGTCTATGGAATATTCAAAAGTTCCAGAAATTCCACTTATTATATTGGCAGTGATTTTTCCATTTGATTCTCCCTTGCATTTAATGTTTGTGACATCTAACTGAATTTGAGAATTGCCAATTTGGAGTAAAACGAATACCAACCCAAGAGTGGGCCATAATTGTCTAAATTTTTTACATAATCCTTTCATGATTATTCATTTTCCCCGTGGTTTAATTTTCATCACATACATCTCCAATACCATCTTGGTCAGAATCTGTTTGATCAGGATTGCCGACTAAAGGACAATTATCTTCTTCATTCAATACTCCGTCACCGTCGATATCGTCATCACATGCATCTCCGATACCATCTTCATCGGTATCGAGTTGTTGGTCATTTGACATATCTGGACAATTATCTTCTTCATTCAGCACCCCGTCACCGTCGATATCGTCATCACATGCATCTCCGATACCATCTTCATCTAAATCTGCTTGATTGGAATTTGAGTTTGTTAAACAGTTGTCAATTTCATTAGGTATTCCGTCATTATCGATATCAGGATCACAAGCATCTCCGAATAAGTCTCCATCAGTATCCAATTGATCAGGATTTGATTTCAAAACACAATTATCACAAAGGTTCCCAATGCCATCCCCATCAGTGTCTTCCTGATTACTATTATCAACGTCTACGCAGTTATCAATTTCATTGAGAATGCCATCTCCATCCAAGTCTTCATCACAAACATCCCCAATGCCATCTTGATCAGTATCCAATTGACTGAAATCTGACATGTCTGGGCAATTGTCATTCTCATTGGGGATACCGTCTCCATCAATATCAATGTCACAGACATCACCTATTCCATCTTGATCCAGATCAAGTTGGTTCGTATTGATAGAATCAATACAGTTGTCACAATAATCACCTACCTCGTCACCATCAGTATCTTCTTGTTCTTGATTAAATATTTGTGGGCAGTTATCATCTTCATTAAGTATTCCATCATCATCAACATCAGGATCATCAGCATCATTAACACCATCTCCGTCCGCATCTAAATCACAGGCATCACCAATGCCATCCTGATCTAAATCGTACTGATTTTCATTGGGGACATCCGGGCAATTATCACAGATATCACCATATAAGTCCTCATCTTCATCCGATTGATCACTGTTAGGGATCAGGTCACAGTTATCGTTAGAATTTATAATACCATCACCGTCAATATCTTCATCACACAGATCGCCAAGACCATCTTGGTCCAAATCACTTTGATCAGGATTTGGAACTCCTGGGCAATTGTCGCAGGCTTCACCAATTCCATCAAAATCTTCATCGACTTGATTTAAATTATTGTTCCCATTGCAGTTATCACAATTGTCTCCTTTTCCATCGTTATCCATGTCCTCCTGTTCAGGATTGGCTGAACAAGGACAATTATCTTCGAAATTTGGAATACCATCTTCATCTATATCATCAGGAATCATTACCCCTTCGAGTTGGTTTGATTCAACATAGGATCCTAAGTTGTCTCCTAAAGCCGTTGCATCTTCCTTTACACACACAAACCATTCTTCATTCAATTCTTCAAAGTAATATGGAATGACATTCTCAATTCCATCATTGAAGAGTAGACTGACGAGAATGAGATAACCATCATCCAAGGCATAGGTTAGCTTAATTTTTACCTTTTCAACTTGAGAAATAAGATTTTGAAAATGTTGGTTTATGTCAGGATCGGATAATATTTCATTGATCTTTACTTGGTCTCCTTCTGGATACAAACTAACCACTTGTTGAACGTCGCCTGTTTTATAAGCTTGAAATAATTGACAAAGTGCCTCATATGGACTTGATCGATTTCCACATTCCAAATTCCCCGATTCAAGGTCTATAACTCCATCATCACCTTCAAAATAAATCCCGTCCAGCTGATAAATAAAAAGTGAATCACATAATTGATTCAAGGAATCGGATGCATATCCAATTGTGTCTATTGGGATACCTATTTGAATCTGTGTTGTCTGAAAAACCGGAATAGTATCGAGATTTTCTTCGCTACTAAACACAGAAAGAGAGCTAAGAAGAATGAATAAGCTGGTTAAGCCGGTATGCTTGTAATAAGTGATAATTTTTTGCCAGTTTTTCATAATCGTGAGACTTAAAAACATCGTTTTGGAATCAAGTTGAATGTCACTTTCTTGGTATAAAAGGATAGGAGAGTTACCCCCCCTTCGACATCCACTTTATAGCATACTTTTTGAAACTGTGCTGACAACTTTGGTAATATACATACCTCGAATGGAGGCAACTCCAGGGATGGATTAGCCGTCAAGTCAGCGCTTAATGCCTTTCCATCTGCGACCTGATAACTTAGGCCTATTACAAAGCCACCTCCAAGAGCAACGGCACCACATATCTTCGGCAAATCGCATTGGGTCTGTCCGGCAATATTACCTTGCAGCGTTATTCCACCTCCAAAAACAGCCTTGACTCCGCTTACATATGGTATTCCATAGATTAATCGTTGACATTTGACGCCCATACCAAATCCGAGTCCTACAGCCTTTCCTTTAGAGATACGTATACAATCAGCCGGAGTTTTACTACAACAAATGAGCGACCTTGTCGTTTTTTGTTCATAGTTGAATTAAATATCAGGTTCACAATCAAACATTTTGAAAGTTCCTTTTAAGAATTTCAACTTGTCTTCTAGTCGTTGCTTCCAAGCAGTTTCATCATCAACCAAGCTTCGAGATTCCGTATACTCTGCTGAAACATCTTCATTGACGACTGTAATTTCTGTCTCACCGACTACTTTCTTATCCCCACAATCAAATGTAAACTTGATTGTCTGTTTCTTTTTTGCATCAGTCAATGAGAACAGTCCAGGGGTAAGGATTTCAGGAGAAATGGTTATATCTCCTGTTACCCCAACAGGAGATGTGACAATCATGAATTCCGCCAGTTTTAAAGTATCACCTACCTTCCAACAACATTTAAGTGGCGTTACCGATATCTTGTCAACCTGTTTTACCACTTCTACAACTACTTCATCTTTAGATTTGAAGGAAAAATCTTCACCCGTGATCGTCAAGGTATATTTGGTGGTTTTCTCTGGAGTGGCCGTTGGTTGGGCAATTTTTGGATCATTCAAGCCGTCCTTTGGCTCCCAATAATAACAGATATTACTTTTGGAGGGAGTACCCAATACCGTAGAACTACCTTTACAAATCTTTCTATCCGGACCGGCAATACCTTCCCCAGTTTCCGGAATGACAATTACCTTGACTTTATCCCCACCCTGACATCCTTTTGAATCTGTTACTGCAACAGAATACTCTTTTGTCTTGTCAGGAGTTACTGTGATGGAAGGTTGTGTTTCACCTGTGCTCCATTTATATGCTGTAATTGGGGGATTGCCTCTAAAAATTGAAGGAGAAAGTGTAATGCTTTCCTTTTCAAAGATCGTCTTGTCCTCACCTAGGCTAACAATCGGATTGTTATTTACGGCAATTGTGACCTGGTCAAAGTTCGCACGTCCTTCAGAATCAGTAACTATCACCGAATATAACGTCGTCTTACTTGGAGAAACTTCTTCGATTGGCAATGATCCACCATGACTCCATTTAAATGAATAAGGAGGTTTTCCACCTTTTACGAGAGCCTGCAGACGAACGCTTTTGTTGGCACAAATTTCTTTCGCACCAGTTATTTCAACCGTCATATCAGGTATTACAATCACTTTAACTTGATCCGTTCCCGTACATCCCAATTTATCAGTCACTGTAACCGTGTAGGTTGTCGGAGGGATCGGCGAAACTTTGTTTACGAAATTTTTCGTGCCATTACTCCATTCAAAAGTAAATGGAGGTCGCCCAGTTTCCATTTCAACTTCAGCAACTAGTATAGCTGTATCTTTTTCATTTATTATCTTATCCTCTCCTGCGTCGACTAATGGAGGTTTAAAAACTTCTACTTTAACCTGATCTTCCCCTTCACAATCCTTGTCATCCGTTACCGTAATACTGTAGACAGTCGTTTCGTCAGGCATCACTTCAATGGATTCTCCCGAATTGGCGGGTGACCAGGAGTAGAATTTATAAGGTTTTGTCCCTTCTGTCACATCGGCCTTAAGGGTCACCTTGTCACCTTTACATATTTCCCGGTCCGCCCCTAAGTTTACGACAGGCACTGGATTAACCGTTATTTCAATCATCCCTTCTACCATGCAGACATCATTGCTACCGTCCTTCACCTTAATCTTATAAGTCGTCGTTTCTTCCGGCATGACCGTCCGAGTACTCTCCGTAGAACCGTCGTCCCACATGTATTCAAATGGCGGCGTGCCACCCGTTGCTTCTGCACTGATCTCTATTTCCTCTCCTTTGCAAATCTCTTCATCCCCCGAAAGCATCAATTCTATTTTGGGATAAACGGTTATTTCCACCTGATCAGATCCCTCACATCCTTTGTCATCAGTTACAGTGATGGAATATATTGTTGTCTCTGTGGGTTTTTCAAGTATGCTTTCGCCTTCCTTCCCATGGTCCCACTTAAACTCCCTATATGGTTCTGTACCATCTGTGGCTATGGCTGTAAGGGTAATTTCATCATCCTCACATATTTCCTGGTCATCTCCCAGCGTTACAAATGGATTGGGATTGACCATTACGGTGAATTCACCTTCCCCTTTACATCCTTCTGAATCCTCTACCATAACGGTGTATTTTTTTGTTTCGGTAAGGGTTTCAGTTCTGCTGAATCCTCCAGATCCATCATTCCATTTAATATCGTATTCCGGTGTTCCTCCAGAAACTGACAAATCTACCCTTGCATCCATTTCCGCGCATATTTCTTCATCTCCGCTAAGGGCAACTATTGGATTGGGTAATACGGTGACGGTAACAGATGCTACGTCCTTGCATCCCTTCATATCAGTCACAGTGACCGTATAGGTACTGGTTGCAGCGGGTACAAAGGAAGCTCCCTGGCTAACACCGCCATCCCAGCTAAATGAATATCCCGGTGTTCCTCCTGTAGCTGTGGCCGTCAGGGTAACGCTCTCGCCCTGACACACTTTCAGATTTGGACCGGCATTAGCCTGAGGCTTGGGATTAACCACGACCGTAACCAAAGCAGAATCAGAACACGTGTTTTGATCAACGACGATAACATTAAAAGTCTGTGTCACCGTTGGCGTCACGGGATTGACCGCCGTCATAACATTGTTGCTCCACCCATAATGATAACCTGGAGTTCCACCTGTTGCGACTGCTTCCAATGTAGCTGTCTCTCCGGCGCAAATTGAACGATCTTCTCCTGCCGTTACTGTTGGATTGGGGTGAACAGTAACCGTAATTTCGTCGGTACCCATGCATCCCTTGTCATCGATGACAGTATAGCTCAGCTGGAATGTACCGACATCCCTTCCGTCAAAAACAACTTGCTGTGTATTGGTGACGTTAAGATATTCAACCTGTCCCTGCCAGAGATAAGTGACATATATTTCACTTCCGCCACTTACACTACCATCCAGGACAAGGGAGTTGCCCTGACATATTTCTGCAGGATCAGGCAATATGATGGGTATTGGATTTTTATTGATGGTTAACTTGGCCATTCTACTCACCAGGGATCCACAGGGATTCATCAGAACACAGTCATAGCTTCCGGAGTCATTGAGCATAACAGATGCAATGGTGTAAGACGAATCGGTCGCCCCTGTAATATCATTTCCATCTTTCCTCCACTGATAAGATATAGGGCCATCACCCATGGCAGATACGCGGAAGGTTATCGTTTCACCTTCGCATACTTCTTTGTCCTCGGGCTGACGACTAATTGATATCGTGTCACAAGGCCCGTAATTACTGATCACTATATCCGTAATGTTAACAAGCTCTTCGGTGATGATCTCTGTCAGACCCGATCCATCCGGAAATCCCCTTAAGATTCTATTACCGTCACCGATATAAATCCAATTGGGTGAAAGACTAAAGTCGAGTGCAATTGCGTCGGGATTATTCAGGCCAGAGTCGAAGACAGTTTCCTGATCTGAACCGTCCATATTCGATCTCATGACAGTTCCAGCAGAGTCCGTCCAGTACAGCTTGTTGACGCCGCTGACTTCGTCAATCGCAAGTCCTCTGACATTAGTTAATCCTGAGGGAATTAACTCTTTGAGATTATTTCCCTCCAGATCGCAAGTGTAGATTTTATTTCCATCGGCAATATATAATGTAGATGTACTTGTCTGAATGGTTATAGCGGTGGGACTTGATAAGTCATTAGTCGTCAGAATGGTCTCTTCCTGTGAACCGTTAAGGTTGGCTCTCTTAACTTCTCCCGATACTTCTGTCCAATAGATCTTGCCAGGTGAATTATCAATATCAATGGTAATTCCGGTAACCGTAGAGATACCGGAACCAATTATTTCAATTTGATTTTGCCCAAAATCTCCCTGAGCAGTGAAAATCTTATCGCCATCTCCTACGTAGATTATTTGCGTATTGTCATCGATTGTCAGGGCCCCTGGAGACATGACCTCATCAGAACTTAGAATCTCAATAACACCAGATCCACTCTTACCACTCCTTTTAACGTTGGCACCCCCTTGATCCGAAAATATGAGACTGCCAGTCTGACTCAACATTATGCCAGGAAGAAATAGAAGGATACAAAGAATCGTTTTACAACCCATTCTCTCAAAGCATGAAATAAAGATTTCATTTCGGCGATAAGCTTTTGTTTGAAGGTTGTGATTTGCCATGATTCTAATTGTTTTGAAGACTAGCCAATTCCAAATCCGGGATAAGAATGATAAATGCCGGCTGAGCAGTGGCCTGGGCATAGACTGTTATACTGCCAAGGGCACCAGGCCTCAGAATTCCCGGGGGTCCGTTCAATTCGCTCAATGACAAGTCCAGGATGGTCTGACCTTTAGCTAATCCCTCCTGGTCAAGGGCTATAGGTGCACCTGCCAAGCTGGTAATTTGTATCACTGGTTTTATGATATCGACGTTTCCGTCGTTTTCATACTCTACCTGTATTGTTATGATCCTACCTGGCCTCGTACTCGAGGGACGAAGTATGTTGGTAGCAAGGCTCGGTGGATCACCTGAGACGATGGTAAATGCGTCAGGTAAGGTTGCAGTTTCCTCACTCACTTTGACAGCAGTCACATCATAGGTACCTAACGGCGATCCCCGAAGGTCAAAACTGGCATATGCCTTGGTGCGATCAACCAAATAAACAGCACGTGATCCAATAACAATGTTTTCTTTTCCCAGTCTAAAGGAAATACCCTCATCAAATTTGGATCCTTCAATCAAGACGGTAACGATACCACGATTTCCTCCTTCATCCGCATTTACTCTTCTGACTTCAAAATTCAGGATCTGACCATACAGTTCGACATCCTGGACATTGCCCATCAACGTATTTCCAGTAACCAGCAGGTAGTAAGTACCTGGAGCGAGCTCAGGAACGATGATCTCCTGATTGCCGGCAAAGGATTCGCCGAATGCAAAATCAAAATCAGCGCCAGAAGGTATTTTTTCAAAGCTCAGGTATATTTCGTTATTGCCGTTCAGTGAATCTCCTCTCAGCGTTAGCAACAAGGATTCATTTTCCAGATTAGCTGGAACTTCTATCCTGTAGTAAAGTATATCGCCATTATTCAATTGGTTGGTTTCCAGCTGGCCAATGATTAACTCAGGCACATCGACGCTAACTACCTGATCGGCGGGAGTCTCATTGTTATTTTCATTACTCTCGCCAAAGTTGTTCAGGATATCTGTCCTTACAATGACGTAGTAGTCTCCTACAGGTACTCCCGCCAAATTTCCCATGATTTGATGGTTCGCAGTCATTGCCGGAGGCAAGTTGATGTAATTGCTTATCGATCCGACAAGCGCATCGTTTTCATCCCACTTATTATCAATAGAAAGGTATACGGCCTCACGCATCCATCCGATAGCGGGATTCTCTCCTTCATTGCGGACTGTCCATTCAATCTGTATATTTTGACCGGCAAGGGCGGTAGCCGGAGCCGTAACACTGATAACTCTCAGATCAGCAGGAGGGGGTTGAAATAAGTTGATATTCGTACTTGAAACATTGTTAAACTCTCTGTTATGTTCATAAATGACATTGTTTACGTCCGTTTTAACGATGATGATTTTATTCCCGGTAAATCCAAGTGGTATTAATACTTCTCTTTCTACACTATATTCCTCGTTTATCTGAAGGGCGGCATTGCGAGCCACTGTAGCTAAAATTCTGTCGCTGTTGTCAAGAGTCAAATTGTCAGACAGATATATTCTATCTGTCCATTGCGGAGTAGGAGTAGCTGCTTCACCTATATTTTTAACTCGCCAACTTACAGTCATGGGCTGACCAGAAAACGCCGAAATCGGAGCTTCTAACGAACTTACTATCAGATCAGGCGAAGGCGTAAGAGAGATATTGGCCGGGAGAGGCTCTCCCATTTCATTCCTCTCATAACCCGTATTATTGGATCGATTGTAATCGTTATTGATGCCAGAGAAATCATTGACGACAAGTAGATAGTAAGCTCCCTGTTTCCCATTGGGAATAGTGACACTTATAGTTGCCGTATAACTTTGATTTTCAGCGAGTCTTCCTTCAAAACGGCGCGCTGCCAGCTGTTCATCGTCTTTATCCCAAATTGCATCTGTCGATAAGTAAACCGCGTCAACCCATCCGCCGGATATGGTTGGGTTCTCGTCAATATTCCTCACTGTCCAGTTAACATCAGTGGGTTTTCCGGATTCAAGTTGTCCGAGAACCTGTACTCCTTCTACAGCTAAGTCGATGGCGGGGTATCCGGTGATAAGGACTGCCGGTGTGGAAAATATGTTATTTCCTTCACTCTGATGTTCATAAATATCATCCTCGGCATCCACGAACAGATGGAGATAGTAATTGCCCGTGATTAAATCAATGGGCAGGCTGACTTGTTTATTTTCGTTATAAGAAGAATCAACACCAAGGTTCTTATTGATTTGATCAAAGCGCAGTTGCTCTGATTCGCTGATATTGAATACTGATTGGGCTGAAATAAAGATCTTGTCAACCCACGTTTCATTGAGCGCATCTTTTGTTCCTATGTTTTGAACTTCATAGCTGACATCAATTAGTTCGCCAGCCGTGGTCGATGAAGGCCTTAGGAAGAAAGTTGGTTTTAAGTCAACCCATGGTGCTAATTCAACGTCTATAGCATTTCCTGAGATGATGTTATTGGCTTCATCGAGCTCGAATATATTATCCTTAGGATCGATCGCTAATATGACATAATAAGTTCCATTGATTCCATTCGGCAATTGACAACGGCGACTGACATCGACCTGTCCTCCCGAGGCTAATGTCACATTCTGGCTTGCCATGGAAATACGTACGGCGGATGATGTATCTGCCGTACTGGAAGTTGAAACATAGACACTTTGAAAAATGGCCCTGTTATTAATTCCGGCGGTTCCTGAATTCACCAAGGTCCAGGTTACTGTGATACTATCTCCAGACATAGCTGTTGCCGAGGTCGACAACATTTCGGCAGTGAGATCAGGAGTCTGGACAGTTATTTTCTTTGCCTGACTTACATTGTTCTCATTCCGGTTAAACTCGAACAATCTGTCGTCATAATCGGTAAGAGCAAATAAGTAGTAATCACCACTAATATTACCCGGTATGACAACTGTTTTTTGTTGCGTGTAACTTTCATCTTTATCGAGTTCTGCCAATCTGATATCCGTAGATAGCAATACGGCATTATTCGGATTCAGCGAATCGCTTAAAGAACTGAGATAAAGGCGATCGTACCAGATTCCGACGGCTTTTTCACCTTGATTATAAACTGTATAGCTTACCGTGATTACAGCCAGGTTGCCGCTCGTTGCAGGAGCCTGGATATTAGTTATCAAGAGGTCCGGGGTGGGCTTAAGTGTGATGTTAATGGCATCACTTACAGTGCGGTTATTGTCTTCACTGGCAAATTCAAATTCCTGGTTGAAGACATCCGTTTCGACGATTACGAAATATTCTCCAAAGATGTCTAAGGGCAGTTTTGCAGTCAAATTTGCCGTAAACGAGCTATCCGGTACTAAACTCTGAGTTATATTCTTTTGTCCCAGCAACAAGGCTGTACCAAGGTCCAATTCCTGGGTCGGGCTGAGATAGACCCTGTCCTGCCAACCTGCAGACCTGGTAGCTCCCGATCCACTGTTGACGACGGACCATATGATCTCAATTTCACTTCCTGAAAAGACATTGGATGGAGCCAGGATAGACGTGACTTCAAGATCGGGTGGAGGTGTCAATGTAATGGTAGAAATATTACTTCTTGCCGTGTTATTCTCATTGTCAGTTTCGTTCAGGTAATTATATCGATCTGTCCAGATGAAGATGTAATAGGTTCCGTTTAACCCGTTGGGCAATGTGATCTTGGTATTATTGGTATAACTCTGTCCTACAGCAAGAGCAGAAAGGTTTGGAACTCCTGTCATGTATTGGTCGAAGTTCAAATCCAGAAGAGGGTCCTCCGATAAATAAACGACATCTGTCCACTGTTGCATACCAGTTTCTCCGTCACCTGTATTACTAACTTCCCAACTGACTTCTACCACTCTTCCCGAAAACGCCGTTTGCGGTGCCTGGACATTAGCAACGGTTAAGTCAGGCAAATTCAGCAAACGGAAGGTATGCTCTGGTCCTTCTGTTTCACAAAATGCATTTCTCGAAATTACCTGCCATCGGTATAATGCTCCAAAGTCTAGTGATGGGTTGACATACAGGTAATTGATTGATGTGATGTTGGCGACAGTGGGAGATTCGGGCCGCTCCTCGCCGTCTTTCCATATGAACAAATCATAGAGTACCGACTCATCATTGGATTGCCATGAAAAGGCTATTGAGGTGGACAGTCCGGAAGTGCCATCTGCCGGAATCATATTGGTAACCACCTCCGGTTTATTGATATTTTCTATGGTGACTAATGTGGTATCGTTTTCCGGATGTGTATCTCCGCTTAATGAGGTGAAGGCTGCGATCGTGTGGTCACCGATTCCAGAAAGATCGACAGTTGTTCCAAACACATAATCTACCGAAGCGCCCGGATCGATTGAAATATTTCCAATATTCTCAATGATTGGACCACCGTCATCGACGGTATACCCGATATCAAATCCTCCTATTGCCAGTCCGCTGAAATTCTGAATACGTACCCTCACTTCCTGTACTCCAATATCACAACCTGAAACCGGATTTATAATTCGCGTGATGCCCACGTCATCTATGAGATAGTTGAATTCATCTGCTCCAATGTCGGGTCTGGCGATGTCTCTAGGGTCGCCATCGATATCATCTGATACTTGGGAGACACTGACACCCATACTGTCAATAAGAGGCTGGAAACAGTGCAAGTCAGTATCCGATGTGAAAAGTGGATCGACAGACAATGAGTTGTCATCCCGCTGAGATATTTGTCGCCATTCGGTAAGGCTGGCCGCATTAACACCATTCCACTGTCCGAGAAACGGACCAGTACTATAGAGATCATTATGATCTGAATTCCCTACACCGGTAAATGAATAACTATAGTACGAAAAGCTACCGCCAGGGCTAGCGAGTATATTGTTGATGACATTTTTATCATTTCCATAATAAACTCCAAATGCCGATGAATTTTGATTGGAAGATGTGTTGTTTATGCTATTGAAATAAATATTCTGATTTGAACCGAGGTAAGAATATATACCATGAGATACCTGGTCACTTCCAACTTTTACGAAGTTGTTGGCAACCAAGCCTTTGTTATTGCTCCCGTCACAACGATCAAGCCAGATGCCGTGCCCTCTTTCCGCAGCAATTTTGTTTTTTGTTATCGCAAAGTCTTCTTGGCAATAACTGCAGAAAATTCCGAAATAACTGTAGTAGTCACTAGTGGTATAAATTTCATTTGCGTTGATCAGTACGCCTTCCTGGTTGATTGCCCTGACACCGCCATAAAACTGGTTGTTGAAAGTGTTGTTGATTATCCTGTTACCAGATTCAAGCAACGACCGCCCCTGGCCGTGAAGTAAAACGCCATATCCTCCTTGATTGAATTGGTTGTGTATTATCTCGGTATGAGAATCTAATGATGTACTGCTGGATTTTACCAATGCATCAAATACATCATTTTCCGCCGTAAAAACATTATGTGAAATAGAATTATGTTGAGAGTTGTTAATAAGCTCTATGGCTGTTCCATAATATCTGTTACCACCCGATATTGAAAGATGACGAATCGTAACGTAGTCTGTTTCATCAAGCCGAATGATATAGTTATGATCTCTTGTCTGGTTCACAAAATGAATGGTGACATCCTCTGCCGATTGTGTTTCTGATTGAATGACGATCGTATCGCTGGCGCTCGTACCTTTAATATCACTCAACGAAATCTGACCGGTATACATACCGTTGCGAATATTAAATGTTACCGGACCTAAAATGCCTCCATTATTGATTGCAGTGGCCGCCTCCTCGAGAGAATTAAAATCGGGCAAGTTTCCACCTATTGTGTAAATACCAGATAATGCCGGGTATAGACCTGAGACCAATAAGGTATCATTTGATAATTCTCCATCAGCCATGCCATCGGGATTTACCGTGTATGCCATGATGTCGTGGCTTACTCCCACTACGAAAATGAAACTACCCAATAATACCGTATCTCTTTGGCCAGGGATTAGTGAACCTGACCAGTCGTATGCATCCTGAGGATTGTTATTTATCTGCCATTCGATTGTAACACTGTTGATGGTATCTGATCCATTATTTTTTATTACTCCAAAAATCTCTACCTCGCCATCAGGGAATGGAACATTTTTATTGGGTTGTGATATTTCCACAATTCCCGCATCATTAGGAACAATCGGGAAAAACTCATCGGCGCCAATGTCGGGATTGGTCATATTCCGCATTTCGCCATCAATGTCTGTGATAACTGTAGGGAGAGGAAACGCAGTTCCGTTTAAATCAACTTCACTTACGTGCAAATCATTGGTAGCCGCAAATAATGGATCGACTGAAATCGAATTCCCATCAAGATTGGAAGCGCTTCTCCACTCAATTATATCATCAACCTGTGTGCCCTCCCAAGTTCCAAAATTGTCACCAACCGTGTATAGATCATTGAAGTTGGAGATGTTGATGGTTCCACCATTTTTATCATATACCCGGCCACCACCACTGTTGACAAAGATGTTGTTCAACACTTTGACTCCATTGCTGAAGTTGGACCTGAGCGCAAAGGAATTTGCATTAGTTCCGGTGATGTTTATGTTGTTATGAAATACGTTTACATTCGTGCTGTTATTCAGCTCTAATCCGAACCCTTCCGTATCCTGGGATCCCACTTGAATAAAATTGTTGAGAATAACAATTTCATTTCCCATTGCTGCCGAACAACTGCTAAGATATACTCCCCTTCCTCTGGAAATATCATAAACATTATTTCCTGAAATCATGCAATCATTACCACACCCAAACAAATTTATACCTATGAAACCACTAATATTTAGCGAAGCATGAATTTCATTCATGGATATGTTCAAGGCATCCTGGTATTGTGCATCTATGGCGCGATGAGACTGGCCAATAAATAAGTTTTTTTCAAACACATTACCTACTTCACCATCACCGCTATTCCCCTGCATAAATATTCCGAAAGAGCCGTGTCTGAAGTTATTGCCTACAAATTGATTGCGGTTATCGTTCGAATTAGAAGAGTAGATTATGGCATAGTCCAATGAAGATTGACTTATCTCCAATCCTAAAAAGGAATTATTCTCAAATCGATTATCATGAGATCCATTATCCAGTAGCACAATTCGGCCACGGTCCCCAGGAACCACTTCAAAATGTAGGTTCTCAAATGAGATGTAAGAAGCGCCATTCAGGTGAATGATATAATTGTTATTGCCTGTCGGCATATATTGGATACGCACGGTTGTATCTACTTCTGATCTTGACAAGAACCTGACTAAACGTTCAGAACTGGCACCCTCTATTTTCCCAATGTCAACCTGCTCCGTGTATAGACCAGGTTGAACTTCAAAAATGACCTCATCAACAACTCCTCCACGTGCAAGGGAAACGATGGCATCGGCAAAATTTTCATAGTCAGCATCTGCTCCTCCAAGTGTATAAGTGCCCGCAAGGGCAGCATAGAGACTGTCAACCCTTACCGTATCATTTACAGTATCCCCATCCACCATTCCATTGGGATTTTGTGACCACACCCTGATAAAATACGGCACGTCCTGGTCAAACGTATAACTTCCGATATTGACTGAGTCGGCAGATTCGCCACTCTTCAGTGGCCGCATATATTGAAAAGGCAATTGTCTCTCACCATTAACCTCCCACTCTATGGTAACTTCTTTTAAGGTATCTAGCCCATTGTTTAATATGGTAACCAACATGGGCTGAAGGGTGGCGGCAAAGGGTTTTTGTGGATTATCTAATTTTACAATAGAGGCATCGTTCGCCGTTGTTGAAAACTCATCTGCCCCAATGTCAGGTCTTACCGGATCACGCGTATCGCCATCTATGTCAAATTGAACTTCAGCAGTTGGGATTCCCTTTTTGTCAATCGCCACATTGTTTGTATGAAGATCGGCCAGGTTATCTTCAAAAAGAGGATCTGTAACGAGCGAATTGGAGTCGAGCTGGGTCAAAGCAGTCCAGTCCCCTAGTGCTGTTATATTTTGATTTGAACTATAAGCAATTAAGTTTTCTCCAGTAGAGTAAAAAACGTTGTGGTCCGATGCTGAAAGTCCGAACTCACCTTGAACATGATAAGCGATACCCCCACCTGAGTTTGAAAAAATATTGTTCAGGATATAATTGTCATTCCATCCACTAAAGTAGAGTGCCCTACTTTCCGCCTTTTCACTGTAGACATTGACCGAATTGGACAGGATTTTCTGGTTTGCACCTCCGAATATTGTTATTCCTGAAACAGTTTGATTATTACTACCTCCCGCTACGACAAAATTGTTTTTGACTACGAATGGCTTCTCGGAAGTTCCTTGGCAACCGCTGAGATATATGCCGTAGTCACAATTCGGATCAAAAATTTTGTTACCATGGACAGAACCTCCTTCCGAAATTGAGGTCATTGAGAGTGGTGTGGAATAGTATAGATCGTTATTGAGCCTGAATTCGTTAAATGATATTTCTGGATAGAGAACATTGTTTATGCGAATCCCTTCTTCTCTTTGATTACTAAATACATTGTAACTGCATCTAAATCCTTCTTCTGAATAAGGTGTTCTTGGAAACCCATTTATGTTCATTCCATAGAGACCATTTAGGAAAGTGCTGTTTATAAAAGTAATGAAGGAATTGTCCTCCTTATATGGCCATATGTGATGAGAATAAACAAGGGTATGATTTCCTCCAGGAGGTGCCTTGAAAGATACTCGTTCGAAGGTTATATTACGGCAACCATCGACCATCTCCACGGCATATCCATTATTCGGATGACTGGTCTCAATGGTTAAATTCTTGAAGGATATAAACTCGACACCATCAAGTTTTATGGTGTGATAACTGGGCCAAACACCTACATGCGTTACGATTACACCACTGCTATCGCCACTTTCAGATTGAATGGTAACGAGTCTCGTCGAGTCACTACCTGGATAACTTTCAAGACCAAGTTGTTCGGCATAAGAACCATCACGGAGATTGATGTTGACATTGTCGTATATGCCCCCGTTATTCAGGATATTTATTACATCAGCTAAAAAGTCAAAATCTGATTGGTCACC
>JBFKOL010000011.1:0-34437 GCA_041628815.1 Saprospiraceae bacterium
CTTTCCGGTACCTTGTAGGAATGAAAGAAAGATGAGAACGCTGGTTAGTTGCGATCAAGCCAGAAGAAGTTCATTGTGCATAAGGAACCACATACCGGGTGGGCCCACCAAAATCACGATCGGCTCATTGTTCACATAGAGTCGTGCAAGCCCTCCCCTTTTTGTAAAAGCGATGTAATGCCAACAACTCTCATCGGGTAACATAGTCCTGAGTTCTACCTCATTGCCAGGCTGGTCGGACATCAGCACGCTCAATTGCCTGGCATTCGGAAAATACCGAACAAAAAAAGCAGAATCTCTTCTGCATGACAGCGCTAGTGAAAATATGTCCACAACCGCGTCACTGGTATTCTCTATGTTGATGTAAAAGCTCATACTGAAATCACCACTCATCAGGGCGGTGATTTCATCGGGAAACTCTCCAAAATGAACGTTGCCATCGAGTTCAACACCATTGGCCCTCACCCCGCATCCACAGGGGGAAGGTCCGAAGACAAAGCCATCTGCATCACCTATATTATCGTTGAGAGAGCAGTCGTCCATCTGGTAATGATGCACCAGTACATCTTGCGCAGAGACAGGCAGGAGACCTGCGATCAGAACAAGAAACAGACAACAAATTCTCGACATGTTCAATTAACGAATCCCATGTTGATTAATTCTGCAAGAAACATAATATATAGGGAAACAAGCATGATGCCTTCCCACACACTCACCTTTTTGGAATAACAGACAAGACCGAAGATTATGGTCACTGCTATGAGGAATGGAACACTGAATTCATTGATACTGGCCGGAATGGAAAGAGGTCCAACTAGCGCAGGTATGGCCATGACACCAAAGGTATTGAAGAGATTGGAGCCGAGAATATTACCGATAGCCATATCGTGCAGTCCTCTCCGGCATGCTGCAATGCTTACGACCACCTCAGGCAGGGATGTCCCTAATGCCAAGGCGCTGAGAGATACTACGGCAGGATTGATTTCCAATAATTCTGAGATCCGTTCTATGGATAATACCGTATAACTTGCGCCAAAATAAACGGCTACCCCAGAGACGACGAGTATCAGATAGGTCACTACATTTGCAGATACTTCCTGTTCATCTTGCTCTTCTGTGTTTTTCAGGGAATAGACGAGATAAGCGATGAGGCCAATGCTAAACAGAACGATTTCAAGAATGGAAAAAACCTGATCTCGTAGAGCAAAATAAAGGAGCACGGCACTACCTACCAGCAAGGGTATATCGTCTTCCATCAGATCCCTGTTTATACTGAAGTTGCCGCTAAAAATGGCCGAAGCACCAAGTACAAAAAGGATGTTCGTAATGTTGGATCCTACTACATTGCCCACAACGATTTCTGAACTTCCTGATAAGACCGAAAGCACAGATGTGGCAAGCTCGGGAAGAGATGTACCGAAAGCTACAATGGTGACACCGATAACGAATGGAGAAATGCCAAAAGAAAGACCGATGCGTTCAGCTGAATCAATGAAAAAACTGGAAGCATAGATCAGTACAAATAAACTTCCGGCAAATAGTAGGATAAATGAAATCATACGATCGTTAATGGCCGAAGATAGGTCAAATGGACTAAAAAAAGACTTTTCAAAAACTTGCAATTCCAAGAAAACATACCAATACTTGCCTGATATTTGACGGAGCCTTTTCCATAAATGAGCAACTTACCCGAACCAACAGAAAAAAACCCGGCTCTGCCGGAAGAAAAGGAGATGTCTTTCCTTGAACACCTCGAAGAGCTCAGGTGGCACATCATCCGGTCCATTGGCGCAATCGTGTTGGTTGCTATTGGGGTTTTCATCTGTGAAAAACAGGTCACAGCTATCCTTTTCGGTCCCAAACACGACGATTTCATTACTTACCAGTTCATCTGCAAGTATTTCAATACTTTTTGCACCGCCCCTCAGTTTGACATCATACAGCGCGACCTGGGCGAAGAATTCTTTACGCATCTCAAGTCCTCCATTTGGCTGGGTCTTGTAGTTGCATTTCCTTATGTTTTCTGGGAGATATGGCGATTTATCAAGCCGGGTCTTTACCCCAACGAAAGAAAGGCTGCGCGGGGAATCGTGGCGGTGTGCTCCCTGCTTTTTTTTGCGGGTGTCCTTTTCGGTTATTTCATCATTGCTCCTTTTGCCATCTCTTTTTTAGCTGGTTATAGTTTTGGTGAAGACGTCATCAGCACCACTACTCTGTCGTCTTATGTAAGTTATCTTACCATGATCACAGTACCAACGGGGATTGTTTTCGAATTGCCCATTGTAGCTTACTTCCTGGGCAAGGTCGGATTGGTTTCTTCCACCACCATGAGAAAATTCAGGCGTCATGCCATTGTGATAATCTTCATTGCTGCTGCCATCATCACACCACCAGACGTAATCACTCAGTTTCTTATAGGTCTTCCGTTGTTTTTCCTTTACGAATTGAGCATTCGGATCGTAGCTCGCCAGGAAAGAAAGGACAAAGAAACCGACTGATCCTTACTTGGTAGACATCTTTATAAAGGGACAGATCATTTCTTCGAGGCTTATGCCGCCATGCTGAAATGTATTGGTATAGAGGTTGTTGTACTTGTTGTAATTATTGGGATACAGAAAAAATTTATCCTCTTTTGCAAAGATGAAAGCGGAGCTCAAATTGGTCTTGGGAAGGCCTCCTTCTATGGGATCCCGAATCTCGAGCACATCTTTTCGATCGTACTTGAGGTTGCGGCCCATCTTGTATCTCAAATTGGTCGTCGTTTGTTTATCACCCACTACTTTACTTGGGTTATGAACCCTGATGGTGCCATGATCAGTTGTAAGAAACACCTGGGCATCGGATTCTGCAATCTTTTCCATGGCCGTACGTAGCGGAGAATTTTCAAACCAGGAAAGTGTCAGCGAACGGTATGCTTTTTCATCCCCGGCCAATTCTTTCAAAACCTCCATTTCGGTCCGGGCATGAGAGAGCATATCGATGAAATTGTATACTATCACCACTAGGTCATTGTTCATAAAATTATGTACCTGGTCCGCCATCTGCTTGGCCGTACTGACATTGGTTACCTTTATGTACTCCATTTGTACTTCTTCACGCACCAATCGGTTGAGTTGAGCCTTCAACAGGGCATCCTCATGGAGGTTCTTGCCCAACTCTTCGTGATCATCCACCCATAACGATGGATAGTGCTTTTTGATATCGGAAGGCATCATTCCGGAAAAGATGGCATTGCGGCTATATTGAGTGCTGGTAGGTAAAATGCTGTAAAAGAAGTCCTCGCTCTCTACGCGAAAATAGGACTGTACAATCGGTTCAATGACCTTCCATTGATCATACCTTAGGTTGTCCAGCATAAAGAGAAAGGTGGGTTTGCTTTTTTTCATCTCCGGGATCAGGAGTTTACGCATGAGGTTGTGGGACATGACCGGTGCATCGGCTGGCTTGCGAATCCAGTCTAGGTAATTTTTTTCGACGAATTTTGAAAACTCTGCATTGGCTTCGGTCTTCTGCATGGACAGTATATCTTTCATTTCCGGCACCTGCGACTTGTCCATCTTGATCTCCCAGGATATGATCTTCTTGTACAGGTCTACCCATCCTTGCGCATCCAAGCCACTGTTGATTTCCATCAGTATTTTTCTGAATTCGACCTGGTAGTCGGTCATCGTTTTTTCACTGATTAAACGTTTGTTATCCGTAAGTCTTTTAAGGGTCAGGAGAATTTGGTTGGGATTGACTGGCTTGATTAGGTAATCGTCTATTTGCGATCCGATGGCTTCTTCCATGAGATTTTCTGCCTCATTCTTGGTAATCATCACGATCGGAATATTTCCGTTTCGGGCCTTAATCTCGGTTAATGTCTCAAGACCGCTGATTCCAGGCATAGACTCATCGAGGAAGACCACATCGATTTCTCTATTGCGATCGAATTCTTCAATGGCATCGTGACCATTGCTGACGGTAATGACTTCATAACCCTTCTTTTCAAGAAAAAACAACTGAGGTTTGAGCATATCGATTTCATCGTCAGCCCATAGAATTTTTATATCAGTCATGAAAATTATTTGAATTCTTGGTGGCCTGGTTAGCCCCTGTCCCGGGGCTGTATCAGTCAATGTCGTTATCGAACGACCTGATTCAGGCAAATATTATTCTTTCGTGGACAAACTGGTACAAAATTAGCTGTATTCAGCACAAGATGTCGAAGGTCAAAATTTTCAACGATCCGATGTACGGACTCGTCAGCTATCCGTTTGAGGTGCTGTACGAATTAATAGACCACCCCTACTTTCAAAGGTTGCGCCGAATCGCCCAATTAGGGCTTTCCAATATGGTTTACCCGGGAGCAGTCCATTCTAGATTCAACCATGCTCTGGGTGTAGTACATCTTTGTACATGTCTGGTTCAATCACTTCGCCAAAAAGATGTCCAAATATCGGATGAAGAATACGAAGCCTGTTGCATCGCATCCCTTCTTCATGATATTGGCCATGGCCCCTTTTCGCATACACTGGAATATGAAATTGTCCCATTTCACCACGAGGACCTGACGCTGTTCTTTATGGAGCAATTGAACCATCAGTTCGGAGGCCGACTTAGGCTGGCCATTGAAATCTTCAAAGGCACCTATCATCGACCTTTTTTACATCAGCTGCTTTCCAGCCAACTTGATATCGACCGGATGGACTACTTGAACAGGGACAGTTTTTATACGGGAGTGGCAGAGGGTGTCATCGGATATGAACGCATCATCAAAATGATGAATGTGGTTCAGGGCCAACTGGTGGTAGAGCAAAAAGGGCTTTATTCAATAGAAAAGTTTCTTGTATCCCGTTTCCTTATGTACCAGCAGGTGTATCTTCACAAAACCGCCATATCATCCGAGCAGATGTTATTGGCATTCTTTCGCAGGTACAAAGAGTTAAAAACCAGCGGTCAGGATGACTTCGGGCACCCACCAATAGACCGCATACTAAGGGTATCCCCCGAAGCGATGGACGATGATTTGCTGGATCTTTATGCAAGTCTTGACGACAGCGACATCATCCAGATGTGTAAACTCGGGTTGAATTCACAAGATTTTATCCTGCGATACCTCGGCAACGGGTTACTCAACAGGCGACTTTTTAAAACTTTCATAAAAAAAGAACCCTTCAATAGTGACTTTATTTCAACACTTCGTCACAAAACCGTACGATTATTCAACGTGGATAAAGATCTGGCTGAGAAGATTGTTGTTTTTGGTTCTGAGCAGAGTGTGTTTTACCATATTGAGGACGAAATCAAAATCAAGACGAAAGACCGGGAGGAAATGGTGGACTATTCCAAACTCGCTATTATAGGTAATCAAAAAATCAAAGACGAAATTCATTACGTCACATTCCCAAAAGAGATTTAAAAGCTATTTGTCCTTTTGTGCGACAAATGATACTGAAATCATATTTTTCAATCTAATAGTTTATTAAACGCTTTCAACAATTATGAGAATTTCTAACATTTTTTTCGCCATCGTGCTGATGTTTGCCGGCACAGGCCTGTTTGCTCAGCCTGAAGCTGGCATGCCGTCCGAGCCTGGCAAATGCTACGCCAAATGCCTCATACCGGATCAATATGAAACGGTCACCGAACAGGTACTCGTTAAAGAGGCTTCCACAAAGGTGAACATCGCCAACGCCCGTTATGAGAAGGTAAATGAGCAGGTGTTGACCAAAGAGGCCGCTACCCGTCTGACCGTGGTGCCAGCCCGTTTTGAAAAAGTTACCGAGCAAGTATTATCGCAGGAAGGAGCAACCTCCCTGTCTGTCATTCCCGCTAAATTTGAAACGGTCACCGAACAGGTGCTCGTTAAAGAGGCTTCCACAAGAATCGAAGTGGTTCCGGCCGTTTATGAGGATGCCACAGAACAGGTATTGGTCAGGGAAGCCTTTACTGAGCTTTCCGTGGTGCCGGCTGAATATGAAACGGTCACCGAACAAGTACTGGTCAAAGAGGCCTATACTACCATCACCACTACACCTGCAAGATATGAAACTATCACCGAGCAGGTACTTGTAAGGGAAGCAGGTTCTCGCATAGAGAGAATACCTGCAGAGTTTGAGACAGTGACGGAAAGGATTCAGGTTGCTGATGCTTCTACCAAGTGGGTTAAGAAACAGGCGGACGAGAATTGTCTTTCTGCCGATCCCGAAGATTGTCTGGTTTGGTGTCTGGTAGAGGTGCCTGCACAGTTTAGAACAGTGACCAAACAAGTAAGAAAAGCATGCGGACCCGGCTATACAGCCAATGGTGACGACTGCATCCGTACCGTTGAGATTCCAGCTCAATATGAGACGCGTTCATTTCAAAAACTCGTATCTCCTGCGACCAGCAATGTTTCAGAGGTGCCAGCCAAGTATGAGACCCGTACATACAAGAAACTGAAATCACCTGCACGTACGATTTCCAAGTCGATTCCTGCACAGTACACTACCAGGACATTTAAAAAACTGGTCTCTCCGGCGACAACCCGGGTAGTGGAAGTTCCAGCTGTCTATGAGACGCGTACTTATACAAAACTAGTCAATGACGCGACATCCTCTTCTTCAGACATTGCTGCGAAATATTCGACAAGGACTTATGAAAAACTTGCTGCCGATGCAACAACAACTTCGGCTGATGTACCAGCAACTTACGCTACCAGGACCTATGACAAGCTGACTGCTGCAGCTTCTGTAAGTACTACAGAAACACCAGCACAATACAGCACGATCACTAAAAGAAACCTCGTTAAAGCCGGTGGATTCACCGAATGGCGTGAGGTAGTGTGTGACAGTGATATCACACCAGACCTGGTGCGACAAGTCCAGATGGCCTTAATGGATCGGGGGTATGCACTACCGCAATTCGGAGCTGATAACCAACTTGGTGCCGAGACAAAGGCAGCTCTTGTACAGTTTCAAAGAGACAACAATCTGCCCATAGGGCAATTGGATGTGGAAACCCTGAAGGCTTTAGGCATTCAGCGATAAGAGTTTGTGTTAAAAGTTTAAAAGCCCTGAGGCACCTGCTTCAGGGCTTTTCTTTTTTTCATGTCTTATATTACATCAAAACACCATACCTTTGGCCGCTTTAAGATTTCGATATGGACAGTGTATTTCACTTGATTAAAGAAGAAGAGAAAAGACAGCGCAGAGGTGCTGAATTGATAGCCTCTGAAAATTTTGTCAGCCAAGACGTCCTCGTTGCTATGGGTTCGTGTCTTACGAACAAATACGCCGAGGGCTATCCTGGAAAACGTTACTATGGCGGATGTGAAGTGGTGGACCGCATAGAAAATTTAGCCATCGACAGGTTGAAATTGCTTTTTGGCGCAGAATTCGCCAATGTGCAGCCGCATTCCGGAGCACAGGCCAATGCCGCTGTTTTTCTTTCCTGCCTGCAACCCGGTGATTCCATCCTGGGATTTGACCTTTCTCATGGAGGCCACCTGTCGCACGGTTCACCCGTAAATTATTCGGGTAAAGTTTACCGGGCCAACTTTTATGGGGTCGAAAAGGAGACGGGTCTGATTGACATGGAAAAGGTGTACAGGAAAGCCCTGGAAAGTCGTCCTAAACTCATTATCTGCGGTGCATCGGCCTATGCCCGCGACTGGGATTATGCACGCTTCCGAGCCATAGCCGATGAAGTCGGAGCACTACTTTTGGCAGATATAGCCCATCCGGCCGGGTTGATCTCTAAGGGGCTGCTGAACGACCCACTACCTCATTGCCATATGGTTACCTCTACAACGCACAAAACCTTGAGAGGTCCGCGAGGGGGTATCATCATGATGGGCAAAGATTTCGAAAATCCATGGGGCCGTACAACGAAAAAAGGCAATCCCATCAGGATGTCATCCATATTGAATAGTGGTGTCTTCCCGGGCATGCAGGGAGGTCCATTGGAACATGTCATCGCCGCCAAGGCAGTGGCGTTTGCAGAAGCCCTGCAAGACGAATTCAAGTCTTACTGTGAGCAGGTTGTAGACAATGCAAGGTCTATGGCGTCGGAATTTATTCGACGGGGTTACAAGGTCATCTCCGGAGGTACCGACAACCATCTGATGCTGATCGATTTAAGAAGCAAGAACATCACGGGCAAGGCCGCGGAAGAAGCCCTGGTAAAAGCAGACATTACGGTCAACAAGAACATGGTGCCATTCGATGATCAAAGTCCTTTTGTCACCTCAGGCATTCGCATAGGTACAGCAGCTGTTACGACACGCGGTGTCAAAGAAGAAGGCTGCCTCCAACTGGTGGAATGGATGGACCAAATCATGTCTCATCCTGAAGATGATAAGACCATTGAAGGCATCCGCGAGGCAGTCAACCATTTTATGGAACAATTCCCTTTGTACGAAGAGGTTGCCACCTTATCCTAAAGAGCATTGTCTTTTTTGGGATAATCTACACCGGTGAGCCTCAAGCCATGACTGGGAATGCTCCAGTCTTTTCTGAGCCTCGCACGTTTGGCTATGGTTTCACTCCACTCCATGCGCGTTATCTGACCCTCTTCAATTAACAACATGCTGCCGACCAACAGCCGTACCATTCCCCTAAGAAAACGGTTGGCCGCAATGTTGTAGATAAGGCGGTCACCTTCTCTACACCAGTGCGAATCCGATATCTCACACAATGTTGTCTTCACATCCGAACCTGTTTTACAAAATGTCGCAAAGTCTTTGTAATCCAACAACAGCCGCGCGGTCGCATTGAGTGAAGTTAATGAGTAGGCCGATGATGGTGGATGATGGAATGAAAAGGCATGAAGGAATGGGTTTTTCACTGCGTGAATATGATACGAATAATATCTTTTGAGAGCATCGAAACGAGCGTGGAAACCTGGCGCGGCTACTATTTCATACAGCGCAATGGAGCTGGGGGTCATCCTGTTGATCTTGTACACCAACTCATCGGTCCTGAAATAGTCTTCCGGTGCATCGAAATGGATATAGTAGTTGGTGGCATGAACACCCGCATCGGTTCTGCCACAACCTGTAACCGAAATTTCCTTTCGAAACAATTTACTGAGGATCTTCTCAAGCACACCTTGAACCGTGTCAGCACCTTGCTGTACCTGCCAGCCTGCAAAGCTGGTACCGTCATATGCTAACCTTGCTTTATAGCGCATGCACGTCCAAATGTCCGGTAAAGGTAATAAACCGGCTTTTCAGTGCATTTCGATGAAACCTTACTTGATTATCTCCCTACGAATTCTTATTTGCTGTGGAACACCGCTATAATTCTTAGATCATCCGATGACCGCGTTGTCCTTAGCCATATTTGCATACATCAATGCACCACCTGCAAGGGCAATATTTTTTAGGATATTTCCCATTTCATTGGGATCCTCGGAGAGATTTTGAAAATGTGGGATCATAAATAAAAGAAGCAATAAGGCGAGGAGTACCGCCGCTAGTTTATCCATTTTACCCAGAATAATCGCAAAACCTCCCAAGATTAGAGCCGCACCTGTAATATATACCATAACGGCTCCTCCGGGTGCCATACCTGCCATCTGTCCGGCATTCATGAAGTGTAGAATTCCAAAAACAACCATGGGAATCGAAAAGAAATACTTACCTAAGGCAATTAAACTTTGCATAATAGATTTTTTATGAGGTTTTAAATCCTCAAAAAGATAGGAAAATCGATTGGATTAATGCGTTTCCTTTCAGGCTACTTTGAGGTGGCTCAGTTTAGACTTATGCAATTGTCGCGTAGCATACTCTTTGCTCACGACAAAAGACTTCACCGTTTTATCCGCCGGTAACTCGAACATGGCATCCGTAAGGATTTCTTCGCATATAGACCTAAGTCCCCTCGCACCCAATCCAAACTCCATAGATTTCTCTGCAATGTAGTCGATGGCATCTTTCTCATAGGTAAGCGTGATGCCTTCAAGCTCAAAGAGTTTTTTGTATTGCTTCAGCAGCGCATTTTTAGGTTCTACAAGAATGCGGATAAGTATATCCTTATCGAGCGGTTCCAGGTACGTCAAAACCGGCAGTCGGCCCATGAGTTCAGGGATCAATCCGAACTTTTTAATATCCTGGTGGACTATATGCCTTAACAAGCTTCCGTCGTTCAGGTCTCTTTCTTCGGACTCCTTCTTGAAGCCAATAACATGGGTATTCATTCTTTTGGCAATGATCTTGTCGATGCCGTTGAAGGCCCCGCCACAGATGAAAAGAATATTCTTCGTATCAACGGAGATAAGCTTCTGCTCAGGGTGCTTTCTTCCACCTTGTGGTGGAACATTGACTTCGGTCCCCTCGAGCATTTTCAGCAATGCCTGCTGAACGCCTTCACCCGAGACATCTCTCGTTATGGATGGGTTGTCACTTTTACGGGCTATCTTGTCAATTTCGTCGATATAAACGATTCCCCGCTGGGCAGCCTCTACATTATAATCACATACCTGTAACAGTCTGCTTAACATACTCTCCACATCTTCGCCTACGTATCCAGCCTCAGTAAAGACAGTCGCATCGACAATGGCAAAAGGTACATCCAGGAATTTAGCGATGGTCTTGGCCAGAAGGGTTTTTCCCGTACCCGTCTCCCCGACAAAAAGAATATTCGATTTTTCGATTTCCACCTCATTAATCTCCTTGTTATACTTCAGTCGCTTGTAGTGATTGTAGACGGCCACCGAAAGATATTTCTTGGCCTCTTCCTGGCCAATAACATATTCATCCAGGTATTCCTTAATCTCACCTGGCGTGATGTCTTCTGGTAGCGTAAATTCTGTCAGGTCTTTTTCAAAATCGCTCCTAAGCTCTTTCTGAACGATCTCATTGGCCTGTTCAACACAGGACTCGCAGATGTGTCCATTGGTACCTGCAATGAGCAACAAGGCTTCACTTTTATCTTTGCCGCAAAACGAACACCGTGGATTTTGACTGGACTCCATAAGACTATGGGTTAATATACGAAATTACTTATTTCTCTTGCGGTTCAGCACCTCGTCGACGATGCCATATTCGACTGCCTCGCTTGACGTCATCCAATTGTCACGGTCGCAATCGGCTTCAATTTTTTCTAAATCTTTACTGGTGTGTTTGGCTAGTATTTCATACAACTCCCTCTTCATCGATTTGATGAGATTGTACGATATCTCCATATCAGAAAACTGACCCTGCATACCACCTGAAGGTTGATGAATCATTACCCTGCTATGAGGAAGGCAACTCCTTTTACCTTTTTTACCGGCGGCAAGAAGAACGGCGCCCATGGATGCCGCAAGACTTGTACAGATCGTATTCACGTCGGGTGACACATATTGCATAGTATCATAGATACCTAGACCTGCGATCACGCTACCACCCGGGCTGTTGATGAACATCTGGATGTCCATTTTAGGATCGGTGGATTCAAGGAATAACAGTTGAGCCTGCACCACATTGGCGACGTAATCGTTCACTGGAACACCCATGAAGATGACCCTGTCCATCATGAGTCTGGAAAAAACATCCATTCCCACAACGTTTAGTTGTCGTTCTTCAATTACCTGGGGCGTAAATCCTTCAATGGAGGGAATCCCGTCACGCATGTATTTTTCTAGGTGCATAGTGCTCATACCGAGATGGCGGGTGGCGTATTTTTTGAATTCGTCTTGACTAAACATAACAATGGTTTTTACTCGATCATTTACATAACAGCAATAAGCTAGCCAAAGTTTTGTTGCATGGACTCAACGAGCGATTTAAATTCATCGATGGATACTGCCTTAGGTTCCATAATAACCTCACTCATGAGGCGGTCCAGGACGGAACTAGCAAGAAGTTCTTCGTATTCTTTTTGAACAGTGTCCTGCTTTTTCATCAATCCTTCCACCAGCTGCTCGTAATTCAGCCCTTCGTAGTGATAGGCCGCAAACTGCTTGCGGACCTTTTTCATCAGCGCTTCACGGATATCGCCCGGCTCGATCTTGATTTCGTATTTTTCTGCAAGTTGTGATTTGATCAGCGTCCAACGAAGGTTTTTGACAAATCCGTCAAATTCCTTTTCAAGTTGTATTTCTTCGACATCGGGATTGGAGGTTTTTAACCAACGCTTCAGAAATTCCAGGGGTAACTCCACTTCGTTTTTTTCCACCAATTTTTCCAGAATGTCCCGTTGTGTCAGCGCCTTAGCTTGTTCGTCATAATGGGTTTCCAAGTCCTCGCGGATCTTCGCTCTAGCTCCGGCTTCGTCCTTAATGCCTTCCTTGCCAAAGATTTTTTCGAGTGTCTCTTCGTTGAGATCTGCAGGGACCAGACGCTTAACAGCTTTGATCTCTATCTCAAAGACCGGATTAACGTCTTCGGGCGCGTCTTTTATGAGATACTTACGTACGTAATCTTCCGAGGCATCTTTTTCAAATTCGAAAATCTCGACGTCCTGTTGGTATCCCTTCTTCTTACCAAGAAACGTTTCGCGGTATTGCTCTGACATTCTATCCACCATGATGCTGAACTCGGTGGTATAGACTTCTCGTTCGGCACCTTCCTTCTCAACGGCATAGACCGTAAGTATATCAAGGTCTTCTGCCGGTTCGTCGGTGTCCTCCTGCGTCCCCATACGCCTCAGCAAGTTGTCCATTTGCTCTGTCACCAGCTCATCTCCTACTGTAACGGCATAGCGGGTGTATACATCTTCCGAAGCAACCCCTTTTACATCGAAAGAAGGTGCGAGACCGAGGTCAAACTGGAATGAGTATTCGCCGAGGTCTTTAAGATCAAAATCGATCTGTTCCTGATCCTCTGCTGGAAGCGGGTTGCCCAGTATGTCTATTTTTTGCTCCGTGATATAGTCATTTAAACCCGATTGTAACTTCTCATTAATGATCTCAGCCAACACCGTTTTGCCAAACATTTTTCGAATGGCTGACATGGGTGTCTTTCCTTTCCTGAAACCTTTGAGATGTGATTTGTCCTTGTACTTTTTAAGTTCGCTTTCGAATTTATCCTTATAGTCTTCAGGACCCAATGTAATGGTGATCTGTGTCGACAAAGGTCCTATTTCGATCATTTCGGTCTTCATATGAAGTGATTTGCTGAAGGAATGAGGTCTTGAACCGTACGATGTATCAATCCGTTGTGCAATTCGATACCGCCTATGGTGCGGGTGGAGGGACTCGAACCCCCACGCCTCGCGGCACTAGATCCTAAGTCTAGCGTGTCTACCAATTCCACCACACCCGCATTTTTGGCGGCTGCAAATATAAGAGCTTTTTATGTATCCGTTCGGGAACGTTTTTTGTACAATTATCCTAAGCATGGCTCATGAAAAACATCTTCGGCGAAAAGAATGCCTTAGGGGAGTTTTTTGACGCTGCCATGTGTTGTAACTATGTAGATGGGTGCTGAAAACAAAAAGGCCATCCTTTTTTTATTTAGTTTGAAATAAGAACTAAATTGGATTTTGTCTAATTCCACTTAAGAACGTAAAATGCCACATACGAAAGAAGCCATTTCGACGAGTGAGCTGGAAGACGTCAACAAGGCGTACAACAGCCTGATGCGGTCGATGCGGATCAAGCTGAAAGGTGACGACAAACAGAAGATAAAACTTGCCTTCGACCTGGCTGTTGATGCACATAAGTACCAGCGAAGAAAATCCGGTGAGCCGTACATTTTGCATCCACTGGAGGTGGCGAGGATATGTCACGAAGAAATCGGTCTTGGCCCCACGGCCATTATCTGTGCTATACTCCACGACGTTGTGGAAGACACACCTGTGAACCTGGAGGAAATCTTCGAATTATTCGGCCCAAAAGTAACGAGAATAGTCGACGGCCTCACCAAATTGGACGGGTTGTACAATGTGGATAACAAGAATGCCGAAAACCTCAAAAAGGTATTGTCTACCCTTGTGGATGATGTGAGGGTTGTTCTTATAAAAATGGCGGATCGTTTGCACAACTTGCGCACGATTGGCCCGATGCCCCAGCACAAACAGCTTCGCATCGCCGCAGAGACGATGTACATTTATTCTCCCCTGGCACACAGGCTGGGCTTGTACCAGATAAAGACCGAGTTTGAGGACATTTGTATGAAAATTACCGACTCGGAGCAATACGACGAGATAAGCGCAAAGATCGAGGCCAGCGAAGAGGAGCGTAACAAATACATCCGTAGATTCATACGTCCGGTTAAGAGTCGCTTGAAGGATATGAATATCCCCGTCCGCATCATGGGTCGCCCCAAAGCCATTTCATCTATATGGAATAAGATTCAGAATAAACAGGTGGAGTTTGACGAGATTTATGATCTTTTCGCCGTACGGATAATCGTTGACGTGCCACTGGAAAGGGAGAAATCAGTTTGCTGGCAGGTGTATTCTGTGATTACTGATTATTATAAGCCCATACCAGAAAGGTTAAAAGATTGGGTTACCACTCCCAAGGGCAACGGTTACGAGTCTCTCCATACTACGGTCATTGGACCCGAAGGTCGTTTTGTGGAAGTGCAGATTCGAACGGAGCGGATGGACGATATTGCCGAGCGAGGTTTTGCCGCACATTGGAAATACAAAGGGGGCAGCAAAAGGGATGAAGATGTCTACGAAAAATGGCTCAACAACATCCGCGGACTGCTAGACAATCAGAACGGCGATGCCATCGATTTCCTTAATGACTTTAAGACAAATCTTTTCAAAGAGGAAGTTTATGTGTTTACACCGAACGGCGACATGCGGATATTACCTAAAGGCGCTACTGCATTGGATTTTGCATTCGATATCCATTCCGACGTAGGTGCTCAGGCCACATCAATCAAGGTAAACAACAAGCTGGTACCCATGGGTTACCAGTTGAAGAACGGTGACCAGGTGCAGGTCACAACCTCCAAGAATCAAAGTCCTAAGGAAGGGTGGCTCAAAATCGTAATCACAGGTAAAGCGCGATCAAAGATCCGGTCTTCGCTCAATGAGGAACGAAAGAGACAGGCTGAGCTGGGCAAAGAGGCCTTGCAACGAAAACTTCGCAATATGAAAGCGGATTTTGAGACCAATACAGATATGCTTGTAGCTCATTTCGGTTTCAAAAACCGCCAAAGCTTTTACCTGGCCATCGTAGAAGAGAAAGTCCGACTTACGGACATCAATAAGGCATTTAGGTTGGAGGGGCAGGAACTTGTTCCAAACGTCGAAAAAGATGTTGTCAAAGACAGCCGCAGTCAAGTCAGAAAGGAAGTAAAAGGCAAAACTGGCTCTATGATCATCATCAATGATGAGTCATCCGAAAACTATCAATATGTCCTTTCACCTTGTTGTAATCCAGTACCTGGTGACAAGATCTTTGCCTTCCTGACTTCGAATGCAGGAATGAAAATTCATAGGTTTAACTGCAGCAATGCGTCCAATCTTTTCACCAATTATGGCTACCGTGTTTTGAAGGCGCAGTGGGCTGAAGAGTCCTCTGACGAATTTGTTGTTGAGTTGCACATTACCGGTGTAGATTCTGGTCCCGGCGTCATACAAACCCTTACCAACGAAATCTCAAACAATTTGGGAGTTAACATCCGCTCTTTTAGTATTGAAGGCGATGAAGGCGTTTTTGACGGTCATATCAAAATCATCGTACGGGACAAAAACCAGCTAAACCAGGTGATCCACACACTCAAGAAAATGGATTACATATCGACGGTTGACAGAACACAAGATTCACTGAATTAGGTCTCAGAAACACGATAAAAACCACCTCCCTCAATGCTATCCTTACAAAGGCGCGAGAGCGATTCAAGCAATACCTCGAAAAGAATAAAAACAGAAAGACTCCTGAGCGCTTTGCCATCCTTGAAGAGATTTATCTCAATCAAAGGCATTTCGATGCGGAAAGCCTTTATATCAAAATGAAACAGAATGCCTATCGCGTAAGCCGTGCAACCATCTACAATACACTTGACATCCTCGTTGAATGCGGTCTCGTCAAGCGCCACCAGTTTGGTGACAACAAGACCTTGTACGAAAAATCCTTTGGCTTTCCCCCTCACGACCACATCATTTGCACCGAATGCGGGGACATACGCGAGTTTACCGATGAGCGGATTGGCGAGATCATCGCAAACCACGTCGATAGGGAGAATATCTCGGTCACAGGTCACTCATTCAATATTTATGGTATTTGCAGCAAATGCAGCAATTCTGTTTAAAAAGGATATTTTTGAATTTTTAAAAAATCCAGCAATTTGACATGCCAGTAGATGTGCTAATAGGCTTGCAATGGGGCGATGAAGGCAAGGGTAAAATAGTAGATTATCTCGCATCCGATTACGATGTCATCTGCCGTTTCCAGGGTGGACCCAATGCAGGACATACCATTTACACAGAATACGGTAAAATCGTATTGCATACCATCCCTTCTGGTATATTTCGCGAAGGCGTCGTAAATATTATAGGTAATGGGGTCGTGATTGATCCTGTCACCCTTCGGAAAGAAGTCAAAGGTCTTGAAGATATCGGCATCGACGTAAAAAAACGTTTATTCATATCTGAAAAGGCACACTTCATATTGCCTTCACACAGATACCTTGATGCAGCTTCTGAACAGGCCAAAGGGTCCTCCAAAATAGGTTCCACACTGCGAGGTATAGGCCCTACCTATATGGACAAGACCGGACGCAACGGACTGCGTTTCGGTGACATCCATGGATCTGATTTCAGAAAGAAGTACGAGGTTCTAAAAAATAAACACAGTGAAATAGCTAAAATTTATCCATCCTTCGAATTTGCATGGAACGAAGAGGAATGGTTTGACAGTATTGCCTTTTTGAAAACTTTCCGACACATTAGTGCTGAATACTACCTGAACGACGCTTTGTCTGAGGGACAACGCATTTTGGCTGAAGGTGCACAGGGGTCTATGCTCGACATCGACTTTGGTACTTATCCTTTCGTAACGTCATCCAATACAATAACAGCAGGAGTCTGCACCGGTCTGGGTGTTGCTCCAAAGACAATTGGGGAGGTCATAGGTATCAGCAAGGCTTATTGCACGCGGGTTGGCGGAGGTCCTTTCCCTACTGAATTACACGACGCCGACGGAAAGAGACTTCAGACATTGGGTCACGAGTTTGGCGCCACCACCGGTCGTCCCCGGCGCTGCGGATGGCTCGACCTGGTTCAGTTGCGATATTCAGTCATTATCAATGGCGTTACACAGATAGCTTTGACCAAGTCGGATGTAATGGACCACTTTGATAACATCACCATTGCTGATGAATACGTGATTGATGGTAAAAATACCGACCAGCTACCTTTCGATTTATGTCAGGAAAATTATACGGTCCGGTACAAGACTTTCAAAGGCTGGCAACAGGACCTGGGCATGATCAAAGAAAAGGGTGGTTCACTTCCACAAGCGTTCGAAAAATACGTAGGGTACATTGAGGACTACTTGAAGGTGCCTGTCACTATGGTTTCTGTGGGCCCCGAAAGAGACCAATTGATTACAAGAAGTTAAGTACGCGCCAAAACGATGTATTGGTAGTCGAGGCTTGTATCATCCGTTTCGAGGAGAAAATATCCGGCACTTTCGAGATCATTTTCAAGATCCAAAATGGATACACGCCTTTCGGGTGGCGGAGCTATATTGCCCTGAATGCGTTTTATTTTGAAGTCAACGACCATAAGCAGTCCTCCGGGAACTATGGACTTTTTGAGGTTTCTCAGATAGGTCAACCTATCCTTTATGTAGCCTATTGTATTGATGATGATGACGACATCCACCTCGTTGGGTGACAGCCGTGGGTCATCGGGAAGCACCAGCCGTGTCTCTACCTTAGTTTGAAGTGTGCTGTCCATAGACTGCCTGAATGACTCTATCCAGCGGATGGAGTTCGTATCGATGTCGACGGCAATCACCTTTTTGGCCCGGTTGACGGGGCGGAAGGTAAAGTAGCCGGTCCCGGCACCGATATCTGCAACTACCTTGTCATTCAGATCTCCCAGTTTCCCAATAACGAGATCCGGTTTCTGCCAGGCGAGACGCCTGTCGCCGTCTTCGCGCTGTCCCGTATTTCCAACGACTGCCGAGTCACTTTTATCCGTCACCAAATCCACTTCTTTCGGAGACTGGGAGCCCGAGTCTGAACAACCCAGGATTACGGCAACAATCAGGAGATATATGATTCTGTGATACAAGACATCATAAATTTAAATGGATTTATCGATTCAGACCCTGATAGCACTCTATGAATATTCGTTCGAACTGTCGTCTTATCCTGCCATTCCCATTCACGTGTCCGTTGGAAAAAACTGTAATGAAAATGCGTTGCCCGTTGTCCAGGTCAAAGTAGCCTGAATAGCCTAAAACGCCGCCCAGAGAACCTGATTTGAGCCTGTATTTGTCCCGTTTGTCAAATTCCCGCAGCAACGAGGAAAGGCTTCCTTCTCCCGGTGTGGGAAGAATTGCGTCAATCGCTTCTCTACCAAGCCGATCATTCATCAGGCGTAAAAACGCATTCAGCTGTGCAGGGGCGATCCTGTTCTTCCAGGATAAACCGCTCCCGTCATTCATCGACATCGCCTCTAAGGATATACCTGCTTGACTGAGATATTTCGCGCAAAATGCAACCCCTCCCTCGAAGTCAGAATGATCCGATCGATTGAGTCCGAGAGTTTTCATAACAACGTCTACATAAAGGTTGTGCGATTCGAAAAGGGCGGTTTTTATCATCGACCCCAGAGCGGGGGACCTTGTGATGTGTAAGGTGACAAGATCATCGGTGTCTATTTGGCTCTCGGAGCCATATCTACCTTCATGTCCGCCTGTCAACACACCGGATTCCTGGAGTCTGTGGGCGAAATAAAAGGCATAGAATGCAGCCGGGTCGGGGATAGCTCCTTTAATCGTAAATGTACCATTACCTGGTGGAATGGTACCCCGGATTTCCTTGTCATAACCTTCGGGGCTGCCATAGATATAGGCGTTATCTCCACTGCCTGGGCGCCCGGTGATTACCTTGTTGTTTATTCGAAGACCAGGAATGTGTGGCCGTACAGCAGCAATGCTTGTAGACACCCCTTGTACCCTTGTACGGGAAAAGTCGACGTAGAACAGGTTTTCATGTATGTTAAATCCGTAAGCGCCACAGGCATAATAGTTGGATAAGTCATCCCATGTCCAACTTCTGTGCACACCTTGGGGGTCAAAAAGACTCGCATCAACCACCACCTTTCCATCGATGCACGTGATGCCGGCTCTCCGAATGACTTCGACCCACTCCATTGTTAATTCATCCAGGTCAAGTGTGCCATCCTCCCTGTCAAATCCAAGACTCGGGTCACCGCCACCGATAACGATGACATCGCCATACAGCAAACCGCCCTCGAGAATTTCTCCTGAATATGCCACCACTGTTTCAAATCGATGCGACTCACCGAGGACATCCAATGCTATCAACGATGGAACCAATTTGTAGGTCGACGCCGGGATAAATGGTCGGTCACCATCGTGGTTAAACAATACACGACCTTTCTCGTCGACAATAGAAATGCCCAATTGAGTGTGGACGAGGTCGGGATGCTGGATGATTTCATTGACCCTGTTTTCCCACTGAGTACTACCTGCCAAACTTGCTAACAACAGGATGGAAGTCATCCATATACTTTGCAATCTCATAGTTTTTGAAATTCATAGGCCATATGGAACAGGGCATCACCTGTATGGACAACGGAAGCATTGTTATGACCGATGATGTAACCATCCCTGCGTGCCAGAATGCGACGACTGCGTTCCCCTTGTGGACTGTGGATGACGCCGAGGGGCTCTCCTTTGTGAATCTTGTGGCCCGAAGGTTTAGACCAGGTGAAAAGTCCTGCCTCCGGAGCGCGCACCCAACCCGTGCTCTTTACCCGAAAACGCGCATGGTTGGGTTCCAAGGCTTCATCGGTCATCTGTAAAAATTTAAAGATTCTTCTGAGACCCTGTACCCCCATTTCTATAGCATAGCCACACAAACGCTCGGATTCACCTGCCTCGTATATGATGACGGGGATACCCATATCTGTCGCTGTCTTCCGGAATGACTTAGGTATGGGTGCTTTTTCTACCAAAAACGGGGCGCCAAATTCGCTTGCCAGCATGGCGGCCACCTCGTCGCGTTTACTGAACCGAACCTGCGGAAAATTGTACCTCGAAGATCCTCCCGTATGAAAATCGATGGCATAATGCACATGTGGCAATATCTTCCTGGTAAGCGCACCTGCTACCCTGGAAGCCAGAGACCCTCCGACAGAACCCGGAAAACTCCTGTTGACATCACGTCCGTCCGGGACCTCCCGGGTGTAATTGATAAAGCCATAGACATTTAGCAGCGGAATGATGATGGCCGTGCCGCGTGTCAGCCTTTCGAAAATACCCCCCGACATGGATCGCCGAACTATCTCGATGCCATTGATCTCATCACCATGAACCCCAGCCAAAATGAGGACAGTAGGGCCAGGCTCCGTACTGCGGTAAACATGCGCCCAAATGTTGATCCTTGTGCCCGATGGCAGGCGGCTCACACGGATGTTGACTTCCTTGCTTTCTCCCGGAAGAATAACGTCCTTGTCAATGATTATTTCTCCGTTTTCCATTCTTAATCCTGGCAGATTTTCGTTCTACAAACTCTATGATTCTCTTGGAAATGTCAACCCCTGTCGTCGTTTCGATGCCTTCCAGTCCCGGAGATGCATTCACCTCGATGATAAGGGGGCCCCTGTCGCTGCGCAGCATGTCGACCCCGGCCACTTTCAATCCTAATATGTTCGCAGCCTTTAGGGCGATATCATGTTCTTCTTTGGACAACTTAATTTCCTGACTACTGCCACCGCGATGTAAATTGGACCTGAATTCACCTGGTTGTGCCTGTCTCAGCATAGCGGCAACTACTTTGCCGTCAACCACGAGTGCCCTGACATCCTGCCCTGCAGATTCACTTATGAATTCCTGTATAAGTACCTGTTGCCTCAGGGCATAGAATGCATCAGAAATGGTTTCCAGGTCGTTGTAGTCATTCGCTTTAACCACACCCAAACCATGGGTTCCGCTGAGCAATTTCATTACGATGGGGAATTCACCTAGCTGATTTGCCATTTGAAGCATGTGGTACTGGTCATTAGATATGAGTGACTTAGGCACCGGTATGCCTTTGGATGACAGCAACTGTAAACAGGAAAGCTTGTCTCTCGATCGTATGAGTGCCTCGGCCCTAAGGGTAGTAAATACCCCCATGCTTTCAAACTGGCGAACAACAGCCGCTCCATAAGGAGTTACGGTGAAACCAATACGTGGAATGACGGCGTCATATCCACTAATTGCCGTGCCTTCATAGATCACCTTGTTTTCATCATTGTCGATGACCAGGTCGCACAGCATATGATCCACCACTCGTACAAAATGGTTCCTTCTCCTGGCGGCATTCAGGATGCTTCTCGTACTGTACAATTGACCATTTCTGGAAAGTATGACAATCCTCATATGAGTATTTTCCGCCATAAATTTAGAAAGAAGATTTACTTTTAGGTTTCTCGTCCTGGTGCGGCAAGTGTCATTTACTATGTCCTGCCAGATCGGATCATTAATTCGCTGAAAGAAAGATCGATGGAGTTGGACAATAAGAAGGTGATTCGCGCCTGGGCATTCTTTGACTGGGCCAACTCGTCCTACTCTCTTGTTATTTCTACGGCTATATTCCCCATTTATTATATCGCCGTCGCCCCAGATCGACTCTATATTCTGGGCCTGGAAGTTTCTAATTCAGCTTTGTATTCCTTTTCCATAAGCTTTGCCTACATATTAATTGCGATTATAGCCCCGATCCTGGGCGGTATGGCGGACTATGGGAATCGACGTCTTTATTTCTTACGACTCTTCACTACCCTGGGTAGCGCTGCCTGTTTATGCCTCTTCTTTTTTCACAGTGCGGTTATGGTCTGGCTCGGGACCATTGCTTTCATCATTTCTACAATTGGATTTGCGGGCAGCCTGATCTTTTACGACGCTTTCCTGCCTTCTATTGCAAGTGTCGAAAACTACGACAAGGTAAGTGCCAAGGGGTATGCTTTCGGATACTTCGGCAGTGTACTACTCCTCATCGTTATCCTTGCCATGAGTCAGCAACCACAGTGGTTCGGGTTACCAGAAGAAAGTTCGCTACCTTATCGTATTGGCTTTGTTCTGGTAGCTTTGTGGTGGTTTGGTTTCGCCCAATATTCTTTTAAATATCTACCCAAGGACCCCGATCAAAGCACAAAGTTCCATTTGTTGAAAAATGGATACAAGGAATTACAATCAGTCATTCGTGATTTGCGTCCCCAAACCGATCTGAAGAAGTACCTGCTATCCTTTTTCTTTTACAGCGCCGGAGTGCAAACAGTTATATACCTGGCGACGGTTTTTGCGGAAAAAGAACTGAATTTTGACAGTTCCGAACTCATCATGACCGTCCTTCTTCTGCAACTGGTAGCCATCATTGGTGCCTATCTTTTTGCGGATATCGCTCGGAGAAGGGGCACCAGGCCAGCCATTCTCTCGATGATATTGATCTGGATGGCCATCTGTTTCAGCGCTTACTTTGTAGAGACAAAAATTACATTTTTTGTACTTGCTTTCTTTGTCGGCCTTGTACTCGGCGGTATCCAGTCCAGTTCGCGGGCGGGCTATTCTAAACTGATACCTGGCCAAGAAAAGGATCTTAATTCCTATTTCAGCTTCTATGACTTACTTTACTACCTCTCTATTGTCTTCGGGACATTTGCCTTTGGCGCAATCGACAACATTACCGGCAATCTTAGGTATAGTGTCTTGATGCTGGCCGTGTTTTTCGTGATAGCGTTTTTGGTGTTATGGACGGTCAAGATTCCTAGGACGGCGGTGGAATGAGGATTGAATTTTACTCCTGGAATTCTATGCACCCGAGATCGGGAGATTGGTTGTCGCGTTGATTGTCGAACAAGTCGAGAGACAGGTCAGGGATGGCTGTTCCCGCAGAGCGGGCTACCGACATTGTGTCGAGCGAGAAGCGCCTGTTGTCAGGATCGAGAAATAGTGCTTCAGTAGTCCATTCCACGCAGTTAGCGCAGGAACCGGTAAAGTCGAAACGCATTCTGGTTTCATCGATGCGGACGAGGGTATGATCCAGGGTGACGTTAAATAGATCGGGTTCCGCACCTTCGAAGATATCGGCTACCAGTATTTCGTCTTCGTTGGAGCCGGCGATAATGGAATTGATGAAGATGGCACGCAATGCGTTGGTCGCTACGATGGCGCAGTCGGGATCCAGGCATGTGAAATTGTCCATATATACGGCCGGGCTTTGATTTTCATAGTTGGCAAAGGTGCAGTGCCTGAAACGATAATCGCCACCATAGGCCAGGGCCACGCTTTGTGTCCCTGCGGAATGGACCATGACATTGTCGGCTTGAATGGTGGCGTGAACACCGATGATACCCGCATTGCTGGTTTGTTTGATGATGGCACTTGAGATGGAAAGTTCTGCCAGGCTGTCGACGCGGACTCCCACCGTACTGTTCTCTATGCGGATATGTTGCATGGCATTCCCCGTACTGCCACCGAGGAAGCGTATTCCAGCCCATTGCCCCGGCGAATCATCAAAAGCAGACTCGAGCCGGTCACCTTGAAATCGTATGGGTTCCATGGCTGTACCATTGGCCACAAGGGCACCATTCTGCATAAAAACGAAACCACCTTGTGAAAAAATGAAGTCATCGAGCCTTGCAAGGCCACCGTGAAAGTAGACATTGGTTCCTGGGGCAATGACCAAGTCGCAACTGTCTATGAACAAGAGGCCATATACCACGTAGGGTTTTTCATCGTCCCAGGTCAGATCTCCATTTTGGCAGACAAGGCGAACCAGCTGACCGTTCGCATCTTTTCCTGGAAAATAATTGGCATTCTGGCCCCAGGCTTCCAAGGTGACGGAACGGGTCGCACCTCCGGTTGTCACATCGATGTAGTCGTAGATGATGAACGGGCTTGCCGACAAGGGTTGGTCGGGATCAATCGTCACTTCAACAAAAATATAAAGGCTGTCCTTAGCCAGCATAGGTACGTCGCGTAAGGAATTGGTTGAGACACCATCAATGTTGAGCCTGAAGGGACCGGCATCTCCATTGGACAGGGCTATGGAACCGATGGTGATGTTCTGGTCTGAAGGATTGTATACTTTGACAAAGCGGGTGGCAGAGCCAACGGTCGTAAACACGGTATCAAAGCGCAGGGTATCTACAGAAAAGCGCAGCTCTACTGTCGCATTTTCAACGAAAACCTCCTCAAAGCAAGCCTGGAAAAAAGCGCTAAATGCAGCGACCACGACGAACAACCAGAATCCGATGCGGCGGAATACACACCTTTCGCGGGATTTGTTCAACTTTGTGGGCTCACTGTCCATTCTGTAAATTGTCCGCGAAGATACTACTTCGCCATTTTCATGAAAAGAAACGCGGCAAAGAGTCATTCATTTGCTTTGAAGAGAAATAAAAACCATATCGTCGATGTGATCATCCCTGCCTGTAACGAGGAGAAATCCATAGCCCATGTGATCAACGACCTGCCCAAAGAAATAGTCAGGTCCGTAATCGTATGCAACAACGGAAGTACCGATGAGACCGAAACCGTCGCAACGAATGCCGGAGCTACAGTGGTGAATGAACCCAGATCCGGCTATGGCCGGGCCTGCCTCAAAGGAATCGAATTTGTTTCTCAACAGGAGTCACCTCCCGATATCGTTGTTTTCATAGACGGCGATTATTCCGATTACCCCGGACAACTTCTCAAATTGGTCGGTCCGATCACTGAAGAAAACTACGATCTGGTTATTGGGTCGCGTGTCCTGGGTAACCTCGAACGCGGTGCTATGAAGCCGGCACAGATTTTTGGCAACTGGCTGGCTACCAACCTGATACAGATGTTTTACAAGGTCGAATTCACAGATCTCGGCCCATTCAGGGCCATTCGATACGAAAGCCTGATGGATCTTGACATGCAGGACCGGGATTATGGGTGGACGGTGGAAATGCAGGTTAAGGCGGCCAAAAAGAAGCTTAAGTGTACCGAAGTAGCAGTAGATTACCGGCGGAGGATAGGTAAATCAAAAGTTTCAGGTACTGTTAAGGGAACGCTCCTGGCTGGACATAAGATATTGTGGACTATTTTTAAATTGCTCTGAGTAAACATATGCAGGTATTCTGGATAGAACTGATAGGCAATATGGTCATGGCGATCTACCTGGTATCGATCGTGGCAGTCACGATCTATTGCCTCATGCAGTTTCACCTGCTTTATTACTACAAGCTAAACCAAATCAGAAGGCGGAAAGGCGACCAGATGGCACCCGAACTGAACGGAAGCAAGCCTTTTGTCACCATTCAATTGCCCATTTACAATGAGCAAAACGTTATACGCCGTTTGTTAAAAGCCGTCTGTGCCATCCAATACCCCCCGCACCGAATGGAGATCCATGTCCTCGATGACTCGGACGATGAGACAGTGGCCATCGTGGCGGAAGAAGTAGCAAAATACCGCCAAAAGGGATTTGATATTCATCATGTGCGTCGCGATAACCGCAAGGGTTACAAGGCAGGTGCGCTGAAGGAGGCCTTGGCCAGGGCCCGGGGTGAATTTATCGCCTTATTCGATGCGGATTTTGTTCCTAAACAGGATTTTCTTGCTAAGACACTACCCTATTTTGAAGAACCTGACGTAGGTGTCGTCCAAACGCGATGGGAACACCTGAACCAGGATTATTCACTCCTCACCAGGGTACAGGCATTTCAACTCAACGTACACTTCACCGTCGAGCAACTTGGTAGAAAAGCGGGCAACCTCTTTCTACAGTTCAACGGTACCGCCGGTGTATGGCGCCGCGAAACAATAGACAATGCGGGCGGCTGGGAGGCGGACACGTTGACCGAAGACCTCGACCTCAGTTATCGTGCCCAACTCAAAGGATGGAAGATCCAGTACCTTGAAGACATCGCCTCTCCCGCTGAGCTTCCGGCTGAGATCAATGGCCTAAGGTCACAGCAATACAGATGGATGAAAGGCGGAGCCGAAACCGCCAAGAAGGTACTTCCCAAGGTCTGGCAATCGGATCTCGGGTTGCGCACCAAGATCCACGGCACGCTGCACCTCCTGGGATCATCGGTATTCCTCGCGGTCTTTCTGCTCGGCGTATTCAGCGTCCCATTGCTGTATTTTACCAACCCGCTGGGCATTGAGCCAAGGTACCTAACCATCTTCCTGACCGGTCTGCTTTCCATTTTGATCGTATACTATGTGGCCAATGTAGAGGTCGCATGGCGGGATGAGAACAGGGTCAGGATGGTTCTGAAGTTCATCTTTCTTTTTCCCATGTTTCTCGCCCTGTCTATGGGTTTATCGTTTCACAACTCACTGGCCGTCCTGCAGGGCTATATCGGCAAACAAACGCCTTTCATACGTACACCCAAGTTTGGTATAGACCAGTTCACCGAACGGCTGGAGACTAAAAAATACTTCACAATTGGTCTTTCTAAGATGGCATTGTTTGAAGGGCTGCTGGCACTGTACTTCCTGGCTGGAATGGTATATGGGTGGATGACGGGAGCCGACGTCTTCATACTAATGCATCTTCTGCTTACCATAGGTTATGGCCTTATTTTTTATTTTTCCATACGCAATTGGAAGCCCTCAAACTGACCGGACCATCGCTGTCGAGAATACCCTTTATTCTCTGGTTGATCTTGTGGTTCTTCGCCGTTCTTTATATCGGCTTTATTCCAGGTCAGTCCGATTTCGCAGATATTGTTCTGCCCTATACGGCGGCATTCATCGCCTATACGCTGTGCCTCCCCCAGGAGGATCCCGGGCAACTGAAAATGGCCCTTGTAGCTGCCGTCCTGGTCCGGATAGCGCTGGTTTTTTCGTTTCCGCAGCTGTCAGATGACGTTTTCAGGTTTGTCTGGGACGGCAGACTAATCCACGAGGGCCTGAACCCTTATGCATGGTCGCCCGGAGAACTGGTGGGGACAAGACCTTTCTTGACCCACAATTTGTACGACCAACTCAATTCTCCCAACTACTATACCATTTACCCGCCTATTACCCAATTCATATTCTACATTGGTGGCTTCTTTCGTTCCGCGGGCATCGAAGCGGAGGTGATTGCACAAAAGACGTGTATGTTGCTGTTCGAGTTGGGCGTTCTGAAATTGCTATATAAGTTACTTATATCCAAGGGACAAAGCCCCCATCTTTTGCTGCTCTACGCCCTGAATCCGCTGGTGGTCGTGGAGATTATGGGCAATATGCACCACGAAGGCATCCTTTTTTTCTTCCTGCTTATGGCGGTATGGTCGTTCCAGATGAAAAAAGTTGAGGGCGGTGCGGTTGCTTTCACGCTCTCCATTGCAACCAAAATGCTGACACTGATGTTTGTACCTGCTATCTTGTTGTGGCTACAGCGAAAGCAGAAGTGGATCTTCATTGCTATTGTGGGAATACTCGTCGCCTTGCTGTTTTTACCGCTTTTCGCCGCCGCGGGCAATACGCTGAATTTTGGCACCAGCCTCGATCTGTATTTTCGCAAGTTCGAGTTCAATGCGGGAATTTACTATATACTGCGGTGGGGAGGGTACCTGGTAAAAGGTTACAACATCATTCATATCCTGGGACCTGTCCTTGCTATATCCGCTTTTGTGAGCATACTGTTTATCGCCTGGAAAGGACGCAAGACTTCGAATATGAGTGATCCTTGGGTCATCTTTCTTGCTTCATTTACGGTGTATCTACTCCTTAGCCTTACCGTCCACCCGTGGTATGTCATCCTGCCGGTGGGCATGTGTCTGTTTACCTCCTATCGATTTCCTATCTACTGGTCGTACCTGATCGCCTGGACGTACATCAATTATTCGGGCCCGGTATACAACGAAAACCTAGTTATCGTAGCGCTTGAATATGGGGTGGTTTATTGGTTGATTTTCAAGGAGATAACTGAACATAGATTTCGTTTGAATTGAAGTGGTTGTGGATATTGCTGTTGCCAAGTTGTCCGGTTGTCTGGTTGAATGGTTGTCTGGTTGAATGGTTGAAACAACTCAATCAATTCACGATTCAATAATCGCCTACCGGATATCTTGTATGCTTTCGTGGCGGGGTTGCGTGCTTCACTGTTGTGTGGTTTGGTCGTCGAAGTCTTAAGGAAGGTGGGTCTTCTGCTGCACAGTTATGGGACCCAATGGTCAAAATCATTATTTTCAAGGAAACGAAGAAGATCCATGGAAGACAAGTACCCAATGCCATTTCTGGCAAACGAGGTTACCCTTAGCGATGCTCCCATGCTCAGACAGCCATTTGGAGACCAGTGGGAGGTATACTCTTGGAAGGAAACAGGTCATATGGCCCGTAAACTGGCCAAAGGTCTAAAAGAGATGGGGCTTGGCAGAGGCAGCCATATAGGGCTCGTTTCTAAGAATTGCCGTGAATGGGTCATTGCCGACCTGGCGATTATGATGATCGGGGCCGTAAGCGTTCCTTTCTATCCCAATCTCAGTGGCACCCAGCTGAATGAAGTAATCCGTCTTGGTGATGTGGAGGCGCTTTTTGTTGGTAAAGTCGTAAACTGGGATGATATGCGAATTGGCATCCCCAAAGAATTGCCAGTTATTGCCTTTCCACACTACGAGGGTTTTCCTTCAGTGGAAAGCCGGTATAATTGGAATCAACTGATCGATGCAAATGCACCAATGACGACTATAGATAGCCCGAGCCTCTCCGATACATGGACGATCGTATTCACCTCAGGAACGACGGGTACGCCAAAAGGGGTTGTATTGACGTATGGGGCGTTAGATAGTACCAAAATCCTATTTGAGCAGAACAATATGCTCGAGATATCGGCTGATGGAGAAAACCGGTTTTTCAGTTATCTACCGCTCAACCATATCGCCGAGCGCGTGGTGGTCGAGATGACGTGTCTTAGCTATGGAGGTTCGATTTCTTTTGTCGAGTCACTCGATACTTTTGCTGCCAACCTCAGGGATGTACAACCCACCGCCTTTTTTGCCGTCCCCCGCATTTGGACCAAATTTCAGCTAGGGATCCTTTCCAAACTTCCGCAGGCGCAGCTTGATAGCCTTCTTTCCAACCCCGCCACGGCCGATATTACTGCCAAAAACCTGCGGCTATCGCTGGGTCTCGACCAGGCAAGAGGTGCGCTGACAGGGGCCGCACCAATGCCACAAACCACCAAGGATTGGTTCAAACGGATCGGCATCCATATCCACGAAGGTTATGGCATGACAGAAAACAGCGCCATTACGACCGCATTAAATGCCTACGATGAGCGGCCCGGCTCTGTTGGTCAAGCTCAGCCAGGTGCAGAAATCCGTATAGATCCCGAAACAAATGAGATCCTGATGCGTGCACCGTACCTGATGAAAGGCTATTACAAGGATCCCGCCAAGACAGCCGAAGTGTTGAAGGATGGATGGTTGCACACTGGTGATGAAGGCAGACTCGATGAAAACGGGTACCTCTTTATCACGGGACGCATAAAGGACACCTTCAAAACCGCCAAGGGCAAATTTATCGTTCCTGCCCCCATCGAATGGGAATTCTCTACCAATGCGGACATCGAACAGATCTGTGTTATGGGTCTCGGATGCCCACAACCCATAGTGATGGTATGCCTTTCTGATGTCGGTAAGAGCAAGAAAAAAGAAGAGGTTGAGTACAGTCTTTCTACTACGCTATCCGCGGTCAATTCCGGCCAACCGAATTTTGCACGTATTTCAACCATTGTTATCAGTAACCTACATTGGAGTGCCGATAATGGGCTGCTCACGCCCACCCTCAAAGTAAAGCGCAACAAACTACATGAGCGCTATGGGGAAGCACTGCTGGGATGGCATGAGGCGGAGGAGACCGTGGTGTGGGAAGAGTGAACGGGAGTTGTGCGCTGAATTGTTGTGAATTTGTCTGTCGAGCTATTTTTGAGATTTCCGCTGCGTTGTTGCCAAGTTGCTCTGTTGGCAAGTTGTCCGGTTACCCATTTACTGGATCGGCTGGCTTTAAGAAGGCTACCCGTTCACCATTCCCAAATCGCATATCGAAAATTAGCTATGCATTGGTTGCGGGCTTAGACCGATAAAGCTTAAGCGAAGTCCGGGTAGAAATAGGATAAGAGGCCTGAGGCCTTCATCAGAAGTGATCTAATTTTCCCTCCACCGGGGGCAGGCTCGCTACGGATGAGAGGCTCACCGTCGCTCTGTTGCTCCCAAGGCTTCAAAGGACAAGACTTGCTATGGTGAGCAAAACCAGAGACCTTCATGTGAAGTACATAAAATTCGTTTCGGCCAAAGGCGTCCTCGCCTCTTGGCTAAATCGTTTTCCTCACATACGCTTCAAACCTCACCCCAAGTGAATCAAAATATTCCTGTCCAAAAAACGTGATGAACTCTTCTTTTCCCTTATCCGTGAAGAATGGCAAAAGCAGGCTCCACATAACCTTGTCCCAGGCGGATTCGTCGATATCCTTGTCATATATGGTCAAGTCAAGCCAGTAGAAGGCGGTCATCCAGAGGGCCTGGCACAGGTTGTAGTAGGCGCCGGGGATGGATTCTTCTTTAAGGTTTCCGATCTCGCGGGAGAACTGGAGGGTGGCCATAAAGTCGTCGATGCGGTCGCGGCGGATTTGGCGGAGGTTGTCACGCATACCGGGATGTGATAGGATTTGTCTCTCGCGAAAAACAAAAGCATAGGTCTTCTGGAATTCGCGGAACTGGCGAATCTCCTTTTGCAAATTTTCGAAGGAGGGGAATCGCATCGAGTCGGAGCGCTTTTTCTGCAGACCCGCCCACATATCGCGAACAATGGCGGAAAGCAGGTCTTCCTTAGTCTTGAAGTGGTAGGTCAGGTGACCCCGGCTCATATCCATAGAACCGGCAAGTTGATACAGAGTGGTGGCTGCATAGCCGTGTTGGTTGAAAAAGCCGATGGCGTGGTCGATGATCTCTTTCTTCCTGCTCATAATCGCTCAGCTTTCTCCCATCATTTTCTTCATGACTCGGGCAAGGCCCATCTTGTCGCTGTTCAGGTGCTGGGCGCCGTCGACATAGAGCGTGACACCCGTGATATATGAGGCATAGGGACTTGCCATGAAGACGACGCTATGTGCGACATCTTCCACGGTGCCGAAACGGCGTAAAGGGACATTCTCGCGTGCCTCGTCGAACATGTCGACGATTTCCTTCGGGTAAGTCTCCAACCCGGAAGATTCGATGGTGCCCGGAGCAATGGCTGTGACACGTATATTGTATTCGCTCCATTCCAGCGCCAGCGTCTTGGTGATGTTTTCCACGCCTGCCCTGGCGGCACCTGTATGGATCATACCGGGAAATCCACGCAGGATATCCGCGATGATGTTGACAATGACACCGTCCTTCTGTGGTATAAAAAAAGCATTGCTCATGTCGCGACACATATAGAAGGTGCCGTTGAGATTGTTGTTGATGACGGCATTCCACCCTTTGTCGACGATGTAGCGGGACAGCGCCGGGAACTGCCCACCGGCATTGTTGACCAACACATCAAGTTTTCCGGTCTCGGATTTGATGAATTGAACCAACTCTGCGATATTCTCCGACTTCCGGATATCGCAGGGATATGCCAGGCATTGGCCGAGGGCGGACAATTCACCAGCGGCCTTCTGAAGCAGGCTGCTATTCCGCGATGAGACGATAACGGTCGCACTGTGCTGGAGGAAGAGTTTGGCGATCGCATAGCCGATGCCGCTGCGTCCTCCCGTGACCAGCACAACCTTGTCCTTAAAAGTATCTTCTTTAAACATTTTTTTCCTTTAGTGGTATGTTTAACATTTCCCGAGTGTCCATGATGGTTGCAATCTCGCGGCCCAGCATGCGTGCGAGTCCCACACCCTGCTCAACACATTCCCCGTTGGATTTGGCCATCTCACCGTTGGGCAGGTAGAAATTGTCCTCCAGACCTACCCTGAAGTTGCCGCCCATGACCGCGGCGACGGCCGACAGTTGCCATTGTTTCCTGCTTATGGCGATGCATTGCCAATATGCACCTTCCGGTACCTGTTTGATTTGGTGGATCAGGTTCTCGGGTGTTGCAGGGATTCCGCCAAGAACACCCATTACCAAAGAGTAGCAAGCGTTATCGGGGATAAGCCCCATATCCCGCAAGGGAACGGCATTGCGGATATGGCCCGTGTCGAAGCACTCCATCTCGGGGCACACGCCGTTTTCTTTCATTGTCTTAACGACGGTCTGCATTGTCTCGAAAGAATTCTCGAAGACGCCGTTCAAATAAAACTGTTTCGCGCGCTTCGAGTAGATCGCATAGTTCATGCTGCCCATGTTAAATGCTGCCATATCCGGTTTGGTCACGGGCAGGTGTCTCACCCGCTCCTCCGCCGACAGTCCGATGGCTCCAGTGGAAAAGTTGATGATAACATTGGGCGTCCGCTTGCGCACCTCTTCGGTTATCCTCTGGAATACCTCGGTCCGCCAACTCGGCGTCCCGTCATTCTCGCGGGCGTGGATGTGGAGAATGGAGGCCCCTGCCTCGACAGCGCGACGACCCTCTTCGGCGATTTCCTCCGGAGTATATGGTATCGCCGGGCAGTGGGAGCGGTTGGTAGCGGCGCCGGTGAGAGCGGCGGATAAAATCAATTTTTTCATTGTTTCAAGATTCGGGTTGCGGGTTGCGGGTTGGCCAGTTGCCATTCTGTCTTGTTACCAAGTTATCGAGGTTTTCAAGGGTTGACGAAGCGGACAATAACTTCTGTTCACTTTTAACTTTACACTTTAAACTCATCATATTTGGTTATTTGTTTTTGTCATTTCTTCACTCCACCTCAGTCATAAAGGGAATCTATCCAGCTTTAATTCCATATATGGTACTTCGTTATTCTCCACTCCACCTCGGCTTCCTTTTTTCTCTAAATGCCGCCAGTCCTTCCTGGCCGTCTTTGGTCATGATCGTTTGCTTGAGCATATCGCTCAGGTATTGGTGTTCGCTTTTGGAGGGGCGGATGTGATCGTAGGCTTCGAGACCTTTTCGTATGGCAGTCGGGCTGTTGTGGCGGATCTCGTCGAGGATGCCTTCGGTGACCGCTTCGATGCTATCGGCCGATGCCACCTGGGTGACAAGGCCGTAACGTTCGGCTTCGCGTACAGGGAGGTTGTAGCCGCGGATGCACCAGTCGATGACCTTGCGGGCTGGCATGACACGAAATAGCGCCGCCATCACCTGGAAGGGATAGAGTCCGCGCTTTACCTCTGGGAGACCAAACCTGACACCGTCCTGTGCGATCACGATGTGACAGCCGGCGAGAAAGAAAAAACCGCCCGCATAGACGTCACCGGTCACTTTGGCTATAATGGGTTTGTGTACCTGGTTGAACAATTCACCCATCAGTACTTCGTCATCCGGGTCAGGTATCGTCGATTCGTGCGGTTCAATAAAACCAGCCATGGCCTTTAGGTCGGCGCCGGCACAGAACACGTTGCCCTTTGCGCCGATCTCTACCATCCAGATATCCTTGTTGTAGTGTGCGTGCTGGAGTCCAAAGGCGATCTCGTGCATCATTTTGGGATGTAGCGCGTTTTTCTTTTGTTCACGATCCAATGTCAGGTAGAGGACATGATCGCTGATGCTCACATTGATAAAGGCAAAATGCTTGTCATCCAGCGACGCAGTAGCTTCCTTAGAAAAGAGTTTCATCATGATTCTTTGGTTTCATTTTGGTTGGCCGGGAGTATACGCACCAGTTCGGCGCCTTTGTCCACCTGGTCACCCGCCTTGACAAGCACAGACTCCACGGTACCATCATGGCCGGCGGTTAGCGTATTCTCCATTTTCATCGAAGATAATACCAGCAGCGGTTGTCCACGCAATACTGTTTCGCCGGATTTAACCAGGACATCCACCACCTGCGAAGGCATAGGTGCGGTATAGTCGGATTGTGCGTCCCAGGATTGCTGCCTGGCGAATCGGTCTACATGTTCTACAACCTGTGTGCGGAAATGGGTGGAATACATCCAAGTAGTGTCCTTTTCGCATACAAATTGGACCGCTATTCGTTCACCCCCGGTTTCAAAGGAGAGGATGCCGGGATTAAAGGTTATGTGGCTGATGGTATATTCCCGATCATCGATCGATATTTCGAAGGAATCGTCCACCCTACGGTAATATACGGTCACCTGTTCTCCATCCATGCGATAGATGGACTGTTGGGGTTCGTAATAGTTGTTCCGCCAACCGGAAGGCAGGTGCCGCAGTAAGGTGCGTTTTCCTTCCCTTTCTTTCCAGTCGATGAGGCAGGCGCTGATCAGTGCGAAATTGCGCTCGCCTGTATCGGTAGGGGTTGTAAGCGACGGAAGCAGTTGATCGACGAGCGTTGTGTGCATTCGACCA
>JBFKOL010000012.1:0-32809 GCA_041628815.1 Saprospiraceae bacterium
AAAAATACCCTGGGCATCAATATTTTCGAGATACCAAATGTTCGAGTCATGCATGTTCCACTTCATCAATTATCTAATAAATGTCTACATGAAGGCTTGCCACTCGTGACCAATCAGCCGTCCTGGTCAGGTTTGAGTTTTAATTTTTTTACCATGTCCTCAAGCATGGGATTTTGACTGACAAGATGGTCGTACTTCTCTTTTGTCGTGTACAATTTTTTGGGCTTCATCTCTTCGGTATCGGGAAAACGCTCGCGGTTCACCAGTACGTCGATGGCCAGATCTGGTTGATTGAAATGTTCTCGAAGCTGGCCGTACAATTCTGGCTCCTGCAATATTTCTTCTTTAGCGATATTGGTAGGAACCACTATTTGGATCCTATGGTTTACAATTTCTAGGATTGCCTGGTCAAAAATAACCTGAGTTGTCGGTGAGGCGCTATTTTGGCTATAATGGTTCCAGATCGTTTCGATTTCGTGAAGCACCAATTCTCTCTTGGCCTCATCTTTGGACTCTAACTCTTTATGTACTTCGGACAGCAAATCTTCTATGGATGATAGTGCCGGAGTATCTACCAGCCCCTTCTTTACGGGTGCCGGTATTTTTTCTTCTATTATGATAGGTACATCTTCATCTAATTGACTTTCCAATGATTCCGGTGAGACCATATCCACAATATTTGGAATTGGTTCCTGCTCACCCGCTGCAACATCGTGGGACACTTTACTTCCATCACCTCGAAATTTCAAACTTGAGGTCTCCGTATCATCATGTTTTGGAAATTTATCATGATCGACCACCTTGGTCTCTTCACCGGTTTTTTTTTCAGTGGTATTCACATTTTCGAGGGTCACCGTCCTCTTGTTGGATGCATAACACATTTTAAGCAACGCAATTTCGCAGTGAAGCCGCTTGGCTTTGGCTCTCTGATAGTGGACATCACATTGATTGGCCAAATTGAGGAAGGTCAACAAGTCGCTGAAATGAGTTGCTTGTGATTGTTGGAGATACTGTTTCTTCTTCTCATTGCTCACCTGAAAAAGAGACTGGGTTTGGTCTTGTTTACAGTAGAGCAGGTTACGCAAATGAGATGCAAGGCCGTTTATAAAGGTGTCACCTTCAAAACCATTCCTCAATACTTCATCAAAAAGGTTGAGTACTGCGCTATGATCTTGCACCAGTAAGGCTGCTGTCATCCTGAAATAATAATCCAGATCAAGAAGGTTGAGATTTTGGATGACAGCTTTATACGTGATCTGCTGGTCAGTGGCACTGGCTATGCGATCGAATATAGACAGGGCATCCCTCATGGCACCATCGGCCCTTTCTGCAATCGTGAAAAGTGCATCTTCTTCGAAACTAATATTTTCCTTATGCGCTATTTTTTTCAACTGTTTCATGATTTCCGGGACTTGAATTCTCCTGAAATCATAGAGCTGGCATCTGCTTAAAATGGTGGGTAGTATTTTGTGCTTTTCGGTGGTAGCCAGGATAAAAATCGCATAGGGTGGAGGCTCTTCGAGGGTCTTTAAAAAAGCATTGAAAGCAGCTTGTGAAAGCATGTGTACCTCGTCGATGATGAATACTTTGTATTTTCCATGCTGTGGTTGGAACCTGACCTGGTCGATCAAAGTACGAATGTGTTCCACAGAATTGTTGGAGGCTGCATCCAGTTCAATAATATTCAGTGTGAGATCAATATCTGTATCTGCATAACTGCCATCCTGAGCCGCTTTCTTGGGGTCGGGCATATTAATGAGTTTGGCGAGAAGACGCGCACATGTCGTCTTACCCACCCCGCGAGGCCCACAAAATAAAAAGGCGTGAGCCAACTTGTCTGTCATCAGTGCGTTTACCAAGGTAGTGGTGACGTGCTCCTGTCCAATTACTTCTTCAAAGGTGGAAGGACGGTATTTTCTTGCCGAAACGACGTAATTCATTGCACTGCGATACTACAAAATTCTAAGGAATTGAATCAAGTCCAAAAGTCGATCTTTACGGCAAAAAAGATCTTTATCATGTAAGTGTGGTGCACGCAAAGATTTATTTAACACAATATTACCCATTACTGTAAGATTTTAACTGGACTTGTCATGCAAGGAACACTTTTCGAATCGTCTTCTTTCGAGCAGGCTTTTGTCGAAGCTTACAAGAAATTAAATACGGCTCAAAAAGAGGCCGTTGACCGTATAGAGGGTCCAGTGATGGTCATTGCAGGTCCCGGAACTGGGAAAACTCAGGTCCTGGCCGTAAGGATAGGTAAGATTTTAAAAGAGTCCCAGGTAGACCCACACAACATCCTCTGTCTTACCTTCACGGATACGGCCTCTTTGGCAATGAGAAAGAGACTTGTCGAGATCATTGGGCCAGCAGCACATCGCGTCCATATTTTTACCTTTCATGCTTTTTGTAACCAGGTGATCCGGGAGCACATGGGCCTCTTTGGCAGGATCCGCGAAATCGACGTGATCAGTGAGTTGGAGAAAGTAGAAGCTCTTACCCAGATTCTCAATGAGCTCCCTGAGGATCATACGTTGAAGAAGTTAAAGGGTATTTACTACAACGATATCAATAGACTGGATCGATTGTTTTCATTGATGAAAAAAGAAAATCTCGATGCAGCAAAAGTAGTTGAGCTAATCGATCAATACCTTGAGCAGCGAAGGGCGGACCTTTCTGACAAGGAATTATATTATCAGGTAAACTGGAAAGGTCACAAAAAAGGCGAGTTGAAAACTGTTGCTTGGGAACGGCTTGTATCCAGGATGGAACAGACCAAAGCCGGTGCCTTGTTGATGAGTCGGTATGAAGAGATCTTGCGCATTATGGGGAGGTACGATTACCAGGATATGATACTTTGGGTAGTCCGGGCCTTTGAGAAAGATGATTGGTTGCTCGCAGGGTACCAGGAGAGGTATCAATACGTACTGGTCGATGAATTCCAGGATACCAATGGGTCACAGAAAAGATTGCTGGATTTGTTGATGGCCTATTGGTCAGATAATCCCAACCTGTTCGTTGTCGGAGATGACGACCAGGCGATTTTTAAGTTCCAGGGTGCCAACTTGGCAAACATCACCGAAATCAATGAGAAGTATAATCCACAGATTATTGTTCTCGAAGAAAATTACAGATCCACACAAAATATACTTGACGGATCCAAAGCACTGATAGAACAGAATACGGACCGGTTGGTCAATCAATCGGATGGTGATCTTTCCAAAAACCTAATAGCGGCCAATCCTTTGCGTCAGCATGTTAAAAGCCGGCCTGTCATATTTGAATACCCTAATCCATTTCATGAAAAGGCGGCTATTGTAAAGTGGCTGACAGATATGCACCAACAAGGTGTATCTCTTAAGGATACAGCTATAATATACCGTAATCACAAACAGGTTGAAGACATAATCCAAGTTCTTGATTTTAGGGAGGTACCCTATTCCGTAAAGAATAGTGTGGATATTCTCTCCCTACCCCTGGTAAGATGCTTGTTGGTGATCATGACCTTCTTGCAGCGAGAACGGGAAGTTTTAGGCGATGGAGAGGATCTTTTGTTTAAAATAATGCATTATCATTTTTTTCATTTAAGATCGGAAGATGTTGGGCGCGTAGCTTTTTCCTGTGGGTTACAAAGCGATGGTTCTTTTGTACGGATAAGATCTGTAATGGGGAATAGGAAGTGGCTTGAAAAACTGGGTGTTTCAGATCCCAAACCTTTTTTGGCACTGTATGACCTGACCAATAAATGGATTTCGGATATTGAAAATGCAACCATTCAGGTTCTCTTCCAAAGTATCCTGAATGAAGGAGGAATTCTTGCGCAGATCATGTCAGGCACACAAAAATCATGGCACCTCCAGGTAATCACCACTTTTTTTGACTTCATTAAAGAAGAATCTTCAAAAAGACCTGACCTAGACCTAAAAAGTCTTTTGAATTTGGTCGAAAGAATGAAGGAAAATCGAATCGGGCTTAATGTTAACAAAGTTGTTCATACCACGGATGGTGCCAGTTTGATGACGGCACATTCTGCAAAAGGAATGGAATTTGAAAAAGTTTTATTGATCGGTGCAAATTCAGATATATGGGACAAGTTGTACAAGAACAACAGCGGATTTAAACTTCCTGATTCTATTAGCCAGGATACCGAAACGGATATCGAGGATGAGAGAAGACTATTTTTTGTTGCCATGACCAGGGCAAAGACAGATCTCAGTATTTCTTACAGTGCCACCAATGAACGGGGGAAATCCATTGGCCCATCCCGCTTCATAGATGAACTAAGAATGGATCCTTCATTCGATTTCGAAGAGGTTAATGTAAGTGAAGAAGTGCTGACCCAATATCAGGCGCATCTGCTTTCACAACCGATAAAAGCTATTAAACTGATAGACGCGGATCTTGTGGAGGTTTTTCTAAACGGATTTAAGCTCAGTGTTACCGCACTAAACAAATACCTTCGTTGTCCACTGACTTTTTATTTTGAAACTGTCCTGAGGGTGCCAACAGCACGTACTAAATACATGGGGTTCGGCAAAGCAATTCACGATGCCTTGCGAGACTACCACGAGATCATTGCAAGGAATATAGAGGCCGGAAAGGAACAGCTGATGGAGGGGTTTCAAAGGGGGATGAAAGCATACCGTTCCCATTTCACAAAGACGGAGTACGAAGACATGTATGCGTATGGCATCCAGGTCCTCGAAGGATACTACCATAAATATCTTGAAAGCTTGGAGAAGGATTTACCGCGTTACCTTGAAGTAAGCATGGAACATGCTGAATATGAAGGTGTGCCTCTTAAAGGTTTTTTAGATAAAGTCGAAGGACACCCCGCCGCAATGAAGGTTACTGATTACAAGACCGGCAACATAAAATCCACGAAGACTATTTCGAAGCTGCAACCCCCGGGACCCAAAAATGAAAATGGAGGAGATTACTGGCGACAGATTGTTTTTTATAAAATCTTGGCCAATTCAGATCGCAAGCAAAAATGGAATATTACCGAGGGTTGTGTTGATTTTATTGAACCCGATTCGAACACTGGTCAATTCAAAAGAGTATCCTACATCATAAGGAAAGAAGATGAAATGAAAGTGGGAGAACAAATCAAACAGGCATGGCGCGGCATTTCCAATCATGAATTTGACCGCGGATGTGACGATGATGACTGTCGGTGGTGTAACTTCGCCAAGAACGACTTCGTTTACCTCGATGTCGAACAAGAGCACGAGATAGAAGAGGTCTGAAAATTTTAAATCCTATGAAACACTTGATCATCGCATTTCTCTTCTTGTTATTCGCCGCTGTACAGTGGAATGACTCGGACTCCTATGTTTGGATATCTGTTTATTTGGCACCTGCAGTAACCGCACTGCTGGCGTTCAAGGGCCGGTACTACAGATACCCCACATTCATTCTTCTAATCGTTCTTATTCTCTGGATGGCGAGTTATGTCCCGCATATAACACAGTGGATCGAAGATGGTATGCCCAATATCGCTGGTAGTATGAAAGCCGAATCGCCATACATTGAACTGACAAGAGAGTTCTTCGGATTGTTCATTTGCTTGGTGGCAATTTGGTATTATTACATTTTGGCTAAAAAGAATACCCAACCATGAAAGACACTCTTTTCACTTGCTTGATTTTTGTCATGGCATTTTGCTGCCCTATGATGGGACAACCTTTTGAAGGCTTCTTTAACTACAGCTACAATGAAGCCAAAGGTACCATAACCCTCCAAGTACCTATAGATCGGTTGAACCAGGAATTTTTGTATGTGAGTTCTCTTTCTGCCGGAATAGGCTCTAATGATATTGGCTTGGACAGGGGGCAGCTTGGTGATGACAGGGTGGTAAAATGGATAAAGAGAGGCAATAAGCTATTGCTTTTACAACCCAATTTACAATTCCGCGCCATCAGCGATAATAAGATGGAACGAGGGGCCGTAGAAGAAGCATTTGCTCAATCGGTGCTCTGGGGATTCGATGCATCCAATATTTCCGGCGACACCATATATGTCGATCTAACAGAATTTCTGTTAAGAGACGCACATGGTGTGACCAATAGGTTACAAAGGGCTAATCAAGGAAACTATAAGATAGACAAGTCGCGATCTGCTATATGGATGGATCGAACAAAGGCTTTTCCGAAGAATGTTGAATTCGATGCATTGCTCACATTTACGGGTGAGCCCAAAGGTGGTTTTATTAGAAGTGTAACACCAAGCCCTGATGCTATTACGGTAAGGCTGCATCACAGTTTTATCGAATTACCCGATGAAATGTACGTTCCGCGTGAGTATCATCCTTATTCAGGTTTTAACCAACTGTCCTATATGGACTATGCCACACCAATTGAACAGCCCATTTATAAGCGATACATCTTTCGACACAGATTAAAGAAAAAAAATCCTGCAGCAAAAATTTCAGAAGCAGTTGAGCCTATCATCTATTATATGGATCCGGGATGCCCCGAGCCCGTCAAGTCGGCACTAATGGAAGGTGCCTCTTGGTGGGATCAGGCATTTCAGGCTGCCGGATATGCACCTGGAACCTTTCAGGTCAAGGAGCTTCCACCAGGAGCAGATATGTTGGATGTCAGGTATAATGTGATCCAATGGGTTCATCGATCCACGCGAGGATGGTCCTATGGAGCTTCAGTGGCAGATCCAAGAACAGGAGAAATTCTGAAAGGACACGTATCACTGGGATCATTAAGGGTGAGACAGGACTTCATGATTGCCCAGGGACTCCTATCGCCTTATGGCACATCGGATCAAAACCACCGACAAATGTCAGAAATGGCTCTGGCCCGGTTGAGGCAACTTGCTGCTCATGAAGTGGGACATACCATCGGCCTCTCTCATAACTTTGCTTCGAGTGTGAACAACAGGGCTTCTGTCATGGATTATCCACACCCATTGGTAGATCTTGGCGACGATGGAACCATAAGTTTTGACCGCGCATATGGTACCGGCATTGGAGAATGGGACAAGCGGGCCGTGCTATATGGTTACCAGGATTTTGGGACCGGAACGAACGAAGGACAGGCATTGTCTACTATCATACAAGAAACACAGAAGAAGGGGCTTCTTTTCATTTCAGATTCGGATTCCCGCCCTGCAGGGGGAGCTCATCCTCATGGGCATCTGTGGGACAATGGGGAAAACGCAGTGGATGAGTTTAGCAAATTGCTTGACGTAAGAAAATTGGCCCTGTCCCAATTTGGAGAAAATACGATCACCAGCGGAACACCGCTTTCTGAACTGGAGAAAATACTCGTACCCGTTTACCTTCTACATCGATATCAGATGGAGGCAGTGGCAAAATTGATTGGGGGACTCGAGTATGGGTATTATGTCAAGGGTGATGCTCTTGAAAGAAAAGTAAAGCCCGTCGGTGCGGAATTACAAAAAATGGCTATCGAAGCATTGTTGTCAAGCTTAAAACCTTCTCAACTCGTTTTACCGGATCAGCTTATCCAGGTTATTCCACCTCCGGCTCAAGGATATAGGAGAGATAGAGAAACTTTCAGCGGAAACACAGGATTGGTGTTCGATGTCCTTTCTCCGGCTGAAAGTTATGTGAAAACTGTTATGGATTTTATGTTGCACGAAGAAAGACTCGCCAGAATTTATCGGCAAGGCTTGCAGCCTGGTTCTACATACACCATTGCTGATTATCTGACTCATCTATCATCAAGGATCTTTTCGTTCTCTTCTACCAATGCCTATGAAGAAGGCTTGTCAGAACTGGTACAAAAAATCTATTTTCAGCATCTTCTACGCGTTGCGTCTAAAGATGATACCGATATTCAATCGGCCGCAAGCATTCGGTCGCAGGTAGAAGAAATCAACGCGAAATATCTCTTGGAGCAAGGGCGACTGGAAGCTTCACAGGCTATTTATTTAAAGTCTCTTTACGAAGTTTTTAAGACCAATCCGGCACAATTGAAACTGCCTAAGTCAGTCGATATGCCTCCAGGGTCACCCATTGGGTGTGGAGGTGAATTTATTTTCAGCGACTTCGAGCGATGATCGTAACCATATCAGGAGATATTGGCAGCGGGAAGAGTACATGCGGCAAAATACTGGCGAGTAGAATTGGCGCCAAGTATTTGTCAACGGGTGCTATTCAAAGACAGATAGCTGAGGAGAGAGGAATGACAACACTGGAATTGAACCTGCAAGCTGAAACAGAGACTTCAATCGATGACCTTATCGATGGATATACCAAGGCCTTAAATCATTCTAAGGATTCCTTCGTAGTAGATTCGCGATTAGCATGGCATTTTATCCCAAGCTCTTATAAAGTATATCTTTTGTGCAGTGAAGAGGTGGCTGCCGACAGGATATTTCATGATGACAGCAGAAAAAGTGATGAACAGCTCTCAGATATAAATGGACTTCTCGCAAAGATATTGGATCGAAGAAAGAGTGAAAAAAGGCGATTCAGGGAAAAATACGGCATAGATTTTTCGGATCTCAACAACTATGACCAAATCATAGATACATCGTGCTTTACGCCAAAATTTGTAGCGGACCTCATACTCGATGGCATGAGATTCTATTATCATTCATAAAAACCTGGATTCCTGTTCTGCTGTTGGACGATAACAAGAGTCTCTTTTTCCAAACCAGGAATATCGATGTTTTACAATGATGGCGTAAAACCAATCGCGTATAGACCGTGGAAATATTTTCAGAAATCCCAACAATTTCCAGGCTCCACCCAGCTGTTCGATAACCAGCAAGGTCACGTCACTCTTGAAGTACTTCTTTCCTCTGAAAAGGGCTACAACAGTTTCGTAGTCTTCATCTTTGACAATTTCTTTCGCAATAGATGTCGCAGAATTCGATTGTAAAGGACAATACCTGAATACTCCCTTTTTGTCATGCTTTAGAATGAATCTGACTGAACCTGCACACAGAACACAGAGACCATCAAAAAAAATGATGGGATGTTGATATGAAATTTTTTCCATTTCCTCCACGGTCATAGTCAAATTTATATGGAAACGGCCAAAAAAAGGACTTAGTTTTGTGCGGCAATGAACAGAGGAGAAGCGTTTGAAGCATTTTTGAGTTATTTTTCGGAAGAGCCCCTTCCGGTAACGCTGTCGGAAGAGAACCTGCCTTTCTTTTCAAGTAAAAACCCCGTCTTACCCCAGAATCTCATAAGGAAGTTCCTGTTATTTGGAGATGAACCGGATGCATATACCGAATATGTGTCGTGTTGTAAAATTCCAGGCACAAAGGACATTCATGCCGTTGTGTATTGGAGAGGAAAATTGCTGGAGTATGATTTCATCTTACAGACGTACAATCAAAACGGAGTTCCTCTTTACAAAAAGGTCATCGCCGGTATAAGGTCCGACGGTTCCAACGTTAAACATTCTGTGGCAACGATAGATGAGGACTGGATCATTCATATCATTGCTGGCGAACAAGTCAATACAGAATTCAGGTACAATCCTCTGAAAAGTCAAGCCATGAGTATGGAGTTGTTGGCTTCAGGAGAGATCATTTTCTCACTCCAGGAATAACTCCATACCATTCGTTTATAAGGACATTTATGCCAAAAGAGAAAAAAAGCTTTTCAAGAAAGCTCAATCAACGCTATTTACAAGGAAAGATCCTCAAGTTTCTTAAGAGACATTCCAAAAAGAGTTACAATGCAGGAACATTGGCAAGGAAACTACACATCAAAAACTCCAAGGATTCTATAGCCAAATCCCTGGAAATTCTCGCTACCAAAGAAAAGCTTATTGAAGACCGACATGGGAAATATAGATTAAACCCTAGAACTAAATTCGAACATCATTATGATCCCCCAACGGTTGTAACAGGTATAGTGGACATGACTTTTTCAGGTTCGGCTTACGTAATGCTTGAAAATGGTAAACAGGACGTATATGTTCCCAAAAAGAACCTCTACGGTGCATTGCATGGCGATACGGTGTCCGTTTCAATCCGACCTTCACGTGGTCACCGAAGACCGGAGGGAAGAATTGTTGAAGTAAAATCCAGGTATAGGACAACTTTCATGGGTGTTTTCAGGGATTTTACGAAATACGGTTATGTGTACATTGAAGAAAAGTACCTGATGCTTGAGATCAAAGTATTACCAGAACACTTTAATCAGGCAGAGGATGGTGACACGGTCATTGTTGAAGTCACGGACTTTGGAAGGCCTGGCAGAATGGACTTCAGAGGAAAGGTGAAATATAAATTCACCGTTGCCGATCCACATGATTTTAAGATGAATGCCATTCTCATCAACAATGGATTTGATCTTTTTTTCCCGGACGAGGTTGTAAAGGAATCAGAAAAGTTCAACGATGACGTAGATGATGATGCCCTTGTAGATCGTGAAGATTTCAGGCAGAAATGGACATGTACGATTGATCCTGTAAATGCAAAGGATTATGATGATGCCCTGTCGTACCATGAATTGGATGATGGTTTGATTGAGATTGGAGTACACATTGCTGATGTTACTCATTTTGTCAAACCAGGTTCTTCGTTGGATAAAGAGGCCAGGAAGCGTTCTACCTCCGTTTACCTGGTGGACCGTGTATGTCCTATGCTGCCGGAAAAGTTGTCCAATGACCTATGCTCCCTAAAGCCTGGCACAGACAGGTTTACGTATAGTGTGATATTTGAGTTCAAGCCTTCCGGTGAACTTGTATCTGAAAGGTTTATGCGCGGAGTGATTCATTCTGATAGGCGATTCACCTACGATGAAGTCCAGGAAATTCTGGAGCAGGAAAATGGGCAACACTTTGAACCTTTGAATTTCCTGAACAAGACGGCTAATGCGTTGAGAAAAAGACGGTTTCAGCAAGGTTCGATTGACTTTGACTCAGATGAAGTGTTTTTTGAACTCGACGAAAATAAAAAGCCTGTAAAGATCAAGAAGAAGGTTAGAAAAAGTGCTCATAAGCTCGTTGAAGAGTTTATGTTGCTTGCCAACCGGAAAGTAGCTGCGTTGATTGGTAATTCGCCCGGCTCAAAGAAAAAAAGTGAAATGGTATATAGAATCCATGATTTGCCTGATCAGGATAAACTCTCAGAATTGGCATTATTGGCCAAGGAGTTTGGGATTGAAATGAAACTTGATACGCCAAGACAAATTGCTGAGTCACTTAACCTTATGACATCGACACTTAGCGATTCACATCTTTTAAATGTCCTGAGACCTATGGCCATCCGTTCAATGGCCAAAGCTTCCTATTCATCTGAGAATATAGGACATTTTGGATTGGGCTTTCATCACTACACGCATTTCACATCACCAATTCGCAGATATGCCGACGTAATTGCACACCGCATTCTAACTCAATTTCTTTCGAAAGAACTGAAATCTTATCCGCGCCTTGAAGAAACCTGTAAACACATTTCTAGGAAAGAAAGAGATGCCATCAATGCGGAGAGGGAGTCTATCAGGTACAAGCAGGTCGAATATTTGATGGACAGGTTGGGAGAACAGTTTAAAGGAACGGTTAGAAGCATCATCGAACGTGGCTTCTTTGTAGAGCTTTCCGATATTCAGATTGACGGAATGGTTTCTTTTGGAAGGTTAAAGGAAAGTTTCATCATTCACCCTTCCAGGATTAAGGCGATAGGAAGCCAGAGTAATAGACTGGTCAGAATAGGAGATGAAATAACAGTATCCATTCTTGAGGCCAACCTGGATAATATGCAGATCGAATTGGAGTGGGTATCGAACGATGACACATCGAAGAATTTGAGTGCTTAAAGACTCGTTACAAACAATTCATTGACAAGCATTTAGAGGAAGCATTAAAGACCGTTGTTTGAAAAATCATTATCTTTGCACGCCTATTTTAGATCGCAGTCATTATGAGTAAAAAAAGAGTGCTCTTCGTCACCCAGGAAATGAAACCCTACACGAGTCACAGTGAGATTTCGGGTATCTTAAACCAGCTGGCCCCTTTCATATACAATAAGAATTTTGAAGTCAGGGTACTGATGCCCAAGTACGGATTAATCAATGAAAGAAGGCATCGTCTTCACGAAGTTGTTCGGCTTTCAGGGATGAATATAATTGTTGACGACGATGATTTTCCGTTGATCATCAAGGTAGCTTCGCTTCCTGGATCACGGATGCAAGTCTATTTTTTGGATAGTGAAGATTTTTTTAAGAGGAAGTTCATGTTTGATGATGCGCAGGGATCTCCCTTTGATGATAATCCCGACAGGATGATATTTTTCTGTAAGGGTGTGATGGAGACAGTGAAGAAATTTGGATGGTCACCTGATATTATTCATTGTCATGGATGGATGACGAGCCTGATTCCTCTTTACATGAATAAGATATACAGGAATGACCCCATTTTCGAGCATTCAAAATTGATATATTCGGTTTATGAGGGGACTTATGCGGATACTTTCGATGATAGCTTCATCAACAAGGCGCTGATTAATGATTTGGAAAGGGCAGATCTTGAGCGCTATTTTAGTGACAGTAAGCTTAAGTTGCACGAAGGCGCGGTTCACTATGCCAACGGTGTGATCAAAGGAAGCGAAAAAATTGATGAGGGCGTTTTAAAATTGGTCCAGGAAAAAGGACTCCCTTATCTTGAACACCAAGCCGAAGGATTCCTGCCTAAATACCTGGAGTTCTATAAATCATTTTTAAAGGATTCGTAAATATATAGTCTTTGAGGAATACCATTTGGCCTGTTAGCCTCTGGTTCGTGGGCTTGGTTTTAGTTCTTGGATCTTGTGAAGATTCCACGCCTGTCGGTTCGGAATTACTGAGTGACGGTGATTTCGCACTAGAGGTGAAGGATGATTTTCCTTTGGTGGCTCAGACTGTTAAAAGTGATCCGCTCATTGCTTTTACGAGGTTGAACTTTTTCAACACTTCTTTTATGTTGGGTCAGATGGATGATCCTGTTTTTGGCAAGTCTGAATCATCCCTTTTCCTTGAATTCAGACCCATTCCCAACAACCCTCCGAATTTCACCAGGGCTCGTTTTGATTCATTGGTACTCATGATGGAATTTGCCGATAGAGGATTTTACGGTGACCAGTCCTTGCCACATGACATAGAAGTTTACAGGGTGCGGGAAAGAATGGACGCTTTTGATACTATACTGACTGACAGAAGTTTTCTTTTCGACACCACTCCAATCGGACGAAAGAACAATTATGTAGGAGGACCTGAGGATTCATTAGTCGTATTTGATCCGACGATTGATACGACCCGATTGCTTACAGGTGTCATTCGGATAAAGATGGATGACGATTTTGGCAAAGAGATTTTTCAAAACCAGGCAGCCCATTCCAGTAGCAATGAATTCCTGCACCTTGTGCAAGGCTTATTTGTGCGTTCCAGTGTAGACGGTAGTTCGGTAAAGGCATTTGATCTTTCCTCAAATGCAGTACAAAGCAATATGCAAATTTACTATACGATTGGAGTGGACACAATGCGTTTGTATAATTATCCTTTGAACTCCACCCGTTCTACAAGGTTTACGAAGTTTAATCATAATATTGAAGGTACGCCGGTCGAAGAAGTAATTGATGACATTACAATCGGGGATTCTCCTCTTTATATGCAGGGAATGCAAGGTGTAAATGTAGCCATGGATCTGAGCTCGATCCGGGAGTTAAATAATGTCTTTATTAACCATGCGGTACTAGAGTTTTTTGTAGCCCATGAGCTCCTCGGGGATACTTCGCTCTACAAACCCGCAATTGGACTTAGTGTCATGAGAGCCAGGGAAGATGGCACTTTGGTGGTAGTCGATGATTTGCTAACCGGAATTATCAACCAGGGCGTCGATAGATTTTTTGGAGGACTTCTCGAAGAAGATAAAATATTAGGTGTTCAAAAATATGCGATGAACATCACTAACCACGTTAAACAGATATATAAAGACCAAGAATCGCCCTATATTTACGTAACCGTTTTTGATAAGGTACAGAACCCCCATAGAATTATAGTATTCGGTCCGGAGCATTCGCGATATCCTGCTAAACTGCGGATTACATACACGATTCCTTAAACATCTTTTATGTGTGGTATTATTGCATACATTGGAGAGCGCGAAGCTTTTCCAATTGTCCTCGATGGGTTATATCGTCTGGAATACAGGGGATATGATAGTGCTGGAATCACCATTGCTGGGGACCAATTAAAAACAATTAAGAAGACGGGTAAGGTAAAAAAACTAGATAGTGATTCTTCCCGCGAAGAATTGAAAGGGCATGTAGGTATAGGACATACGCGATGGGCCACGCATGGTGCCCCGACTGACGCGAATGCGCACCCGCATGTTTCAAAAGATGGCACCATAAGCGTTGTACACAATGGTATCATTGAAAATTATCAGAATATCAAGTCAGCGCTGATTGAAGCAGGATATGCCTTTCGGAGCGAAACCGATACGGAAGTTCTGGCCCATCTCATTCAGAAAATGCGGGATTCACTTGATCTTACACTGGAAGAAGCTGTCAAGTGTGCCCTACATGAAATTGACGGGGCTTATGCAATTGTTGCTGTTGACTCAACGGAGCCTGATGTCATTGTTGGTGCGAGGAAGTCAAGTCCTTTGGTTCTTGGTCTCGGGGAAAAGGAAGTCTTTTTGGCATCGGATGCAACACCAATAGCGAGACATACCAATAAATTCATTTTTCTGGAAGACCACCAGGTAGTTAAACTGGAGCAAAACGGTTGTTACCGGATATCCAACCTGGACGATACGGAGGTCGAACCCATTATCGAACGTATTGATTTTAAAATTGAAGAGTTGGGCAAGGATGGTTTTCCCCATTTTATGCTGAAAGAGATTTTTTATCAACCCAGTTCGATCAAAGAATGTATGCGAGGACGATTGCAAGATCGTGATAAGTGGATTTCAATTGGTGGCCTGAAAAATGAGATTGATCGGATCTCCAAAGCAAATCGAATAATCTTGGTGGGATGTGGTACTTCATGGCATACTGCATTGATTGCGGAGTACCTCATTGAAGAAATTGCTCGAATTCCATGCGAAGTCGAGTATGCTTCAGAATTTCGGTACCGCAATCCGATCATTGATGAGAAGGATGTCGTTTTGGTAATATCGCAATCTGGAGAAACGGCTGATACTTTAGCTGCACTTGAACTTGCCAAGCAAAAAGGAGCCTTTACTTATGGCATTGTTAATGTTGTAGGGTCGAGTATTGCTAGAGAGACGCATACGGGATCCTATTTGCATGCAGGTCCAGAAATCGGCGTAGCTTCTACCAAAGCATTTACGAGTCAACTTACCTTGCTAACCATGATGGCTGTCAAGCTCGGGGGTCATCGTGGCACAATTAACCAGGAACATTACGAAGCACTGATTACAGAACTGGCTCAAATTCCAGCTAAGATTGGTAAGATCCTTGAGTCTAATGATCAAATAAAATATGTTGCTTCGGAGATAAAAAGTGCATCCAATGCATTGTACCTGGGGCGAGGAGTTAACTTCCCCGTTGCATTGGAAGGAGCTCTTAAATTGAAAGAAATATCCTATATACATGCCGAGGGATATCCTGCGGCAGAAATGAAGCACGGGCCAATTGCCCTGATAGATCTTTACATGCCCGTGATCGTAGTCGGTACCAATGTCAGTGCCTATGACAAAATTGTCAGCAATGTAGAAGAAGTCAAGGCGAGAAATGCCATTGTTATTTCGGTTGTAAACGAATCTGACGAACGAATGAAAGAATTGTCTGACTATCATATTGCCATTCCAGAAACGCACGAAATACTCTCACCAATATTGTCGGTCATCCCGTTGCAACTACTTGCATATCATATAGCCGTTATGCGCGGATGCGATGTTGACCAACCCAGAAATTTAGCCAAATCAGTAACTGTAGAATAATGACAAACCACAATATGGAATACAACTCCCAAAAAGATTTATTGATCATTTCAGAATATGGAAGGAATGTTCAAAATCTCATCTATCATGCCAAATCGATTGAGAATCAGGAAGAGCGGCAGCATTTTGTCGAGACTCTGATCGATTTGATGCAACAAATGAATCCTTCGAACAAAAACAGTATTGAATACAGGGAAAAGTTGTGGAGACATTTGTTTCGTATTGCAGATTACGAAATAAATGTTATTCCCCCGAGTGGCGTCGTTCCAACCCCGGAATCAAGCCATGTTAGTCCTTCAAATCTGGTATATCCTCATGTTCAAAGGAAGTTTCGACATTATGGCATGAATGTCAAAGAGATGCTTAAGAAGGCCGAGTCTATGGAAGATCAAGAAATGCAGCAAGAGTTTCTGATGGTTATAGCGTCTTATATGAAACTGGCCTACCGCACATGGAATCGTGAACATTTTGTCAGTGATGACATTATTAAAGCAGATATCAAGACCATGTCAAACGGGAAGCTGCAATTGCCGGATGATGCTACTATAGATATCAGCGATATTCCTATCAAGAAAAGATCCAGATCCCATCAAAACGGCTACTCACGAGGTAAAGGGAGAAAAGGTTCCCGAAAAAGGCGCTAAAACGGTGTTCATTTCGACGGATCATATGCAGTGTATATGTCAACTCAACATTCTTTTTTAGTAGAAGGAGGACATAGTCTTTCGGGCACAATTCATCCACAAGGAGCAAAGAACGAGGCCCTGCAGATTATTTCTGCGTGTCTCCTTACCTCAGAGGAGATGATCGTTCATAATGTGCCTGATATTCTGGATGTTCGCCGGCTCTTAGACTTATTGATAGGTCTTGGAGTGTCGGTGGTGGAAAGAGGTAATAACACGTTTTCCATCACCGCCAGGAACATCGACCTGGATTATCTAGCCAGCCCGGAATACCAGGCTACAGCTAAAAGGATTCGTGGTTCGGTGATGTTATTGGGACCTTGTATTGCTCGATTTGGAAGAGCATTCATGCCCAGGCCTGGAGGTGATAAGATTGGACGTCGGCGTCTAGACACTCATATCAACGGTTTTGAGAAACTCGGAGCGAAATTTAATTATGACAACGATCGGGAAAGCTACTACCTGGGTGGACCTCTTCGAGGTTCCTATATACTAATGAACGAGATTTCTGTTACAGGTACAGCCAATATTTTGATGAGTGCCGTGCTAACTCGAGGAGAGACGGTCATTTACAATGCAGCTTGCGAACCCTATGTTCAACAACTTTGCCGTATGCTTACTAAAATGGGGGCAAACATTACGGGTATGGGCTCAAACAAGCTTACGGTTAACGGAGTGGAAGAATTGCATGGAACCACTCATACCATTCAACCAGACTTTGTGGAAATCGGTAGTTTCATCGGAATGGCTGCCATGACCCAGTCATCTATTCGAATTAAGAATGGAGGTTTGGCTGATTTGGGAATTATACCGCAGGTCTTTCACTCGATGGGAATCGACATTCAAAAGGAGGGGGACGATATCATTGTGCCCGAACAAGATGTCTATGAGATACAAAGCTTCATTGACGGATCGATTCTGACCATCTATGATGCGCCATGGCCTGGATTTACACCGGATCTAATCAGTATTATTTTGGTCACCGCCACCCAGGCCAAGGGAAGCGTACTGATACACCAAAAGATGTTTGAAAGTCGCCTTTTTTTTGTGGACAAACTGATAGAAATGGGTGCAAAGATCATACTTTGCGACCCTCATAGGGCCACGGTAATCGGTTTGGGTAGAGAGCAACAACTCAAAGGAATTGAAATGTCGTCACCCGACATAAGGGCAGGTGTATCCTTGTTGATAGCAGCCATGTCGGCTGAAGGTTCTAGTCTTATCCATAACGTCCAGCAAATCGACAGGGGATACCAAAATATAGACCAAAGACTGAATGCATTAGGTGCCAGGATAAAACGGATCAACTCCTGATTCGGCGCGTTCACTTACGTTTTTATCAATTGAAATTACTCCGAAATTTAGGGATTAGTGTTTTCGGTCGACAATAAAACGGACCAACTCCACCATGGCTTTTTTGGAAGGCGATTCTGGGATATCGGCAATCAAATCAAGTGATTTTTTTTGAAATTCAATCATTTTTTCCTGGGCATATACCATGCCTCCATTTTGTGTGACAAAATCGACAATAGTCTTCTGCGTTTTTTTCTTATCGCTTTTCTTTCTTATAAGTCGGAGGATTTCTTTTCGTTCGGAAGACGTGGATTGACTCAATGCATGAATCAGAGGAAGCGTCAATTTTTTTTCTTTTATGTCTATTCCAGTTGGCTTTCCAATGTTGTTGTACCCATAATCAAAAAGATCATCCTTGATTTGAAATGCCATACCTGCATATGTTCCAAAATCATTCATCTTCTTTATTACAGATTTGTCATCCGAAATACTGGCTGTCCCTGCACTGCAGGCTGCTGCTATCAATGAGGCTGTCTTTTGCCGGATGATTTCAAAATATACCTCTTCGGTAATATTGAGTTTACGGGATTTCTCAATTTGAAGCAATTCACCTTCACTCATGTCAGTTACAGCTTTGGATACGATGTGAATTAAATCGAACTCATCATTTTCCAAGGCCAGCAAAAAGCCTTTCATGAATAGGAAGTCACCCACCAAAACAGCTATTTTGTTCTTCCACAAAGCATTGAGCGAAAAAAAGCCTCTTCTGATGTGAGCATCATCTACTACATCATCGTGAACAAGGGTAGCCGTATGCAGTAGTTCAATCAGGGATGCGGCAATATAGGTGGACTCATTGACCGGCGCGATCATCTTGGCACTGAGAAAGACGAACATGGGCCTGACTTGCTTTCCCTTTCTCTGAACAATGTAATAGGAGATCCTGTCCAGAAGTGGGACTTTGCTTTTCATCGAAGCTTTAAACCGCTTCTGAAATTCTTTCAGTTCGGCTTCTATGGGGTGACTAATGTCAGTCAATGAGTTCATCGCTTCTAAATGTGCCGTAATTTAGCACAATTGTTCCAGCCGACATGGGCCCATGGGTCAAGTAAAGCAAGTGATATTTTTCTAATTTTGATCGCGTGATCGAGCTTTTCAAGAAAAATGATATCTCAACTGTCCTATTATTACTTCCGTATGCTGTCGTTGTAAGAATCTACAGCCTGTTGTACCCAAGTCTTTACGAACCGCAGCCGGGTGACGGAATAATTATAGAACAGATATTCGGACAGTTGGTTCCATCGGCCATATGGCAATCGGTGATAGCTATTTTACTCATTTATGTGCAAGGTAACATGATCAACATGTTGGTCAATCAAAGCAGACTGTTAGGTCAACAGTCGGCCTTGTCTGGACTGTTCTATGTATTGTGTAGTAGTTTTATAATTGATTTTCAATCTCTGACACCCGTCTTGATTGGCATGACTTTTTTCTTGCTGGCTCTTTTCAATGTTTTTGCTATCTACAAGAAAAACAATGTCACAGGCAATATTTTCAATGCAGCATTCTTGATTTCTCTGGCTTCCTGGTGCTATTTCCCATTCATCCTGATGGCTGTTCCGGTCTTTATCGAAATAACAGTATTGAAAAGCTTTAAGTTGGTAGAACGGTTACAATACATTGTCGGACTCGTGGTTGTTTACTGGATTCTTGGAAGTTTATTGTTTTATATAGGCAGGGTAAATGGCATACCCTACAGCAATATTTTTCCTGGTGGGGCCATTGCGGGATTTGATACAATGGGAGTCGATGAGATAATCACATTGGCTGGAATAGGGCTGATCATCCTTTGGTCCTTGATCAATTATTATAATTTTATGAAGAAAAAAGGAATCGGAATCCGTAAAAAAATTGATTTCTTTTATTGGTATCTGGCGGGCACCCTGTTGTGTTTCCTTTTGCTTAGGGAGCCCAATGCGAATCTTATTTTCCTTCTTGTCGTTCCTGCATGTCTTTTCTTGGCCATGAAATTTATGAATTTTCGCAATCTCTCTTTTGCAGAGCTTCTGCACATATTATTCTTGGTTGCTTTGTTTTATATACATTTTGGGGGTGCATTGATCGATCAATTTTGAGCTGCTAGCTGTGGGATTTTAGTGAAATAAACCTCTATGAATGGGTCTTCTGCGTTATAAATGGCGTTAATATTTTATTAAGTTGAAATGTCTCGCAACCTTATTGAATATCTTTGTTGAACTATTTGAAAACAACCGCTTTAGTCAATTCCAACAGATAGATATGAAAAGATTGCACAGGAGATGTTTATGGCAGGGTATTTTCCTTCTTTTCGTAGTGGCAAGTAGTGCCGCGCAGGAACTCAATCCTGTGTCATGGTCATTTTTCCTAGAGAAGGTAGGTGAAAGCGAATATGTGATCAGTTACAAGGCAGATATCGAAAAGGGGTGGACCGTTTATTCACAATACCTTGAGAGCGATGAAGGTCCTGTGGCCACTGAAATATGGTACGAAACGGAAGGAGTTGTCGAAAATATAGGTCGATCAGAAGAGTCTGGTGCCAGAAAAGAGGGGTTCGACAAGTTTTTTGAAATGAATGTTGTAAAGTACCTTGATACCGAACCTTTTGTGATTACGCAACAGGTAAAGGTATTGGATGCTGCAAAGGTATTAAAGGGATACCTTACCTATATGACCTGTGATGACGAAAGGTGTTTGCCTCCTACTGACGTGGAGTTTTCATTTGATTTTGGATCAGGAAAAGCATCAACAGGAGACCACCTTGGTGTTTCAGGAGATTTGGTAAACCTGGATGGCAATGTTATCGATCAGGTAAGACCATCTTTAAAGTCCTCATTTGAAAATCCTGTTGCTACGTGTGGTGAAGAATCGACCCTGAACAGTAGCTTGCCGTGGATGTTCTTGTTCGGTTTTTTAGGTGGAATGTTGGCGCTCCTTACACCTTGTGTTTTTCCGATGATCCCGCTGACCGTCAGCTATTTTACCAAAGACAATAAGAAAAAGGGATGGTGGAACGGGACGGTCTATGGGTTATCGATCATTGTTATATATGTGACAATTGGGTTGCTTATTACAGGCTTGTTCGGAGAAGAGGCCTTGAATAGATTATCTACCAACTGGATTGCTAATACCCTTTTCTTTGTCATTTTTATCTTATTTGCCTTTTCATTTTTTGGATTTTACGAGATCACTTTGCCTAGTTCATGGTCAAGCAAGACGGATCGAATGGCTGACAGGGGTGGATTGATAGGGATCTTCTTTATGGCATTTACATTGGCCATCGTCTCCTTTTCCTGCACAGGCCCGATCATAGGAACGGCCATCGTTCAGGCTGCAACCAACCAGGTTGGTCCATTTGTAGTCATGCTCGGCTTTTCGCTGGCTCTTGCATTACCTTTTGGCTTGTTTGCGGCATTTCCGGCATGGCTCAACTCATTGCCTCAATCCGGCGGCTGGATGAATTCGGTAAAGGTAGTCTTGGGATTCCTCGAGTTGGCGTTGGCTTTGAAGTTTTTATCGGTGGCCGATATGACAAACAACTGGGGTTTGCTGCGGTATGAAGTGTTTTTGGCCGCATGGATATTGATTGCTGTTTTGATGGCACTTTATGGATTTGGGTGGATTCGATTTCCTCATGACAGTCCTGTTAAAAAGATCAGCGCTCGTCGTTGGGTTTACAGCTTGGGATGTGTTGCTTTGGCGGTTTATCTTGCAACGGGCTTTGCGTATAGGGATGACATAAAAAGCTACAATTCTCTCAAATTATTGAGCGGACTGGCTCCACCGGCCAACTACAATTTCTTTCTGCCAGAACCTGAGGTTGATCAAGAAATCAAAGCCAGGTATCCGTCCTATGACAAGTGTGCCAATAACATCGACTGTTTTAAAGATTATTATGAAGGATTGGCCTATGCACAAGAAGTGGGTAAACCAGTTCTTTTGGATCATACGGGGTACGGATGTGTGAACTGCCGCAAGACGGAAGAGCATATCTGGATTGACGACAGAGTAAGGGAAATGTTGTCAGAAGATTTCGTATTGGTTTCTTTGTACGTAGATGATGATAAAAAACTCGACGAGGTACTCATATCCAAATCGAGAAACAAAAAAATGCGCAACATCGGAAATAAGTGGGCTGATTTTCAAATCGTCAATTTTCAACAGAATTCACAACCTTTATATGTCATGATCACCCCTGAGGAACAGGTTCTCGCAAATCCCAGGGGATATAAAGAGGGTGTAGATGGTTATGTAGATTACCTGGAATGCGGGCTCCGAACTTATCAAAGCCTTTCTTCCAGATAGAGATTAAAATAGACTGAGCTGCCGGTCGCGATACTGGTAATACAGGTGTTTGTTGTAAATAAAGGGTTTGTTTTCAGGGAAAAACTTTCTTTTGGCATGATCGATCTGTTGCCGGATGATGTGTGCCACGTTTCCTTCTCCCTTCATTCGGATGCCGAAACGTGAGTCATTAACCTTTCCGCCATGACAACTTTCTATTTGATGCAGCACGCGTTGGGCTTTATCTGCGAAGTTTTTATAGATCCAGTCTTTGAATATTTCTCCTATGTCACCATTGAGTCTTATCATAGTATAGCCCATGGATTTGGCACCGGCCGAAGATGACTCCTGGGCAATGTCGAAAACTTCTCTGTCGTTGATGCTGGGAATAACCGGTGCGAACATGATGTTTACAGGGATCCCTCGCTGGGACAGTATTCTTACGACTTCAATTCTTTTGTGGGCCGAGCAGGTTCGCGGTTCGAGCAATTGGCGTAATTTATCATCCAGGGTAGTAATGGATATTGATACATGAACCAGGTTATTTTTCGCCATTTTTTGAAGAACATCTAAATCACGGAGGATCAATGCGCTTTTGGTAATGATTCCCACGGGATGTCTGTATTTCCAGAGCACTTCGAGAATTTTTCGGGTTATCTGGTATTTGCGCTCAGCTGGTTGATAGCAGTCGGTGTTACCTGAAAGCATGATGGGATGGGGGTGCCAGGATTTCTGGGATATTTTTTGTTCGAGTAAAACCGGAGCATTTTTCTTGATCAGTATTTTTTGTTCAAATTCTACTCCCGCGCTGTATCCCCAGAACGTGTGGGTATTGCGAGCATAACAGTATACGCAGCCATGCTCACAACCCTGGTAGGGATTCATGGAATACGACATACCTATATCGGGGCTGTCCACCTTGTTGATGATGCTTTTGGGGTGTGTTTCGAGGTATTCGGTGGTCTTGTGTTGCTGCATTTCTTCTTCGTCATACCAGTGCAGCCCGTTGTGGCTCAAATGGGAGTCACTGAATGGGTTAGGTGGATTGATTTGTGCTCCCCGTCCTTTTATATAGTTTGGGTTATTATTCAATGTGGTGTTTTTTATTGGATTTTGGATTAATTGGGGGTCTGTTCATTGATGTGTGTTTGTTGTTATCCTGCAAGTGCGGTTATTCATGATACGGCTTTTAGGGTTTTACGGCGGCGGCTGCTAAAATTTCGCCCGTTGATGGTGTACATTTCTTCTTCATATCTGGGATCGGTGATGTAAGACAGTTTTTCCATGGATGCGACTTCCATGCTGTAGAAACCGAATTCCTCCACAATCTTTCCTTTGATGAGGTATATGCCTTTTCCCCTGAAAGGGTACTTTTTGGCTACATCAGGGAAGTGTACTGTGTCTATGAAGTCGCCATTGGTGTCAATGAAGGTGCCAAAGTTCATCCGGTCGCCCCTGGATGTACTGGTATCTTTTACGGTAATGAGGTAGCCTGTCATTTCGACGACTTTCCCGCAGTATGCAGTCATAAGGCTGGTGGTGATGCCGCGGTGGCGGTCTCCCTGGAGGAGGAGGAAAGGATCTATAAGAGGGAAACCAAGTAATTCCAGTTGATCGAAGGCCTCTTCGTATTCGGCGGAGGTGAGTGGAGGGAGTTTGTAGTTGACAATTTTGGACGTAAAGAGCCGGGCTTGCACTACCGGGCGCTTTGAGGATTTGTTGAGCATTTGGTGTGCCTTCCACAGCAGTGCCTTCTTGGGTTGACCTGTGAAGCGGAGGGCGTTGATGCGTATGAGTGTACAAAGCTGCTCCAACCCTATACCGGTGCGCTCGACGAAGTCTACGATATCACGAAATTTGCCATGTCTTTGACGGCTGGCGATGGCCTGCTGTATGAAGTCGGATTCCACGCCGTGTACAAAACCCAGCCCCAGGTATATGTGGTTGCCCCGTATGGTGCTGGTGTATTCGCTTTCGTTGAGACAGGGAGGATGTATGGTGGCACCATGGAGGCGGGCTTCGTGGATGTATAGTTCCGGGCGATAGAAGCCCCCACCATTGTTGATGGTAGCGACCATATATTCCAGGGGGTAGTGTGCTTTCAGAAATAGGCTCTGGTAGCTTTCTACGGCATAGGAGGCGGAATGTCCTTTGGCAAAGGCATAGCCTGCAAAACTTTCGATCTGTCTCCATACTTCTGCGGCCAGTTCTTTGCTATAGCCTTTGTCGCGGCAATTGGAGAAATACTTTTCTTTTACCCTGTCAAATTCTTGCCTCGACCGGTATTTGCCGGACATGCCGCGCCTCAGCACATCTGCTTCGCCCAGGGTGAGGCCGGAAAAGTAGTGTGCCACTTTTATGACGTCTTCCTGGTAGACCATTATACCGTATGTATCGGGCATGATGTCCTGCAGTACGGGGTGTGCTTCTTTGCGTTTTTCGGGGTGGCGTTCGCGCAGGATGTATTCGCGCATCATACCTGACTTGGCAACGCCGGGCCGGATGATGGAGCTGGCCGCTACCAGGCCGAGATAGTTGTCGACGCGCAGTTTTTTGAGAAGCATGCGCATGGCAGGGGATTCCACGTAAAAACAGCCGATGGCTTTGCCTTCGCGCAGCATGGCTTTGACTTTTTTGTCTTTTTTGAATCGTTTGATGTCGTGGATATCGATGGGGTCGTCCTGCGGGTTGTTTTTGCGGATGACGGAGAGGCTGTCCTTGATTTTTGCCAGTCCGCGCTGACCCAGGATATCGAATTTATACAAACCGACATCTTCGGCCACGATCATGTCGAATTGTGTGGTCGGAAAACCTTTGGGAGGCACGAAGGTGGCTGTGTAGTATTGTACGGACCTTTCGGAGATGATGATGCCGCCGGCATGTACGCTCAGGTGGCTGGGGAGGCCTTGTATGAGCGAAGCATATTTCAGGACGAGCTGCGACAGGTGATCGAGGTCTCTGAAGTCCGGCCTTTGCTGGGTGAGCCGGTCGATTTCGGATTTAGGCAGTCCGAAGACCTTTCCCAGTTCTCGTACGGCGGCACGGTACTGAAAGGTGTTGTAGGTCGCCAGAAGTGCTGTATTGGGGAAGCGGTCAAAGATGTATTGTGTGACATCATTGCGATCTTTCCATGAAAAGTCGATGTCAAAATCCGGTGGATTTTCGCGGTACAGGTTGATGAAACGCTCGAAATAGAGATCCAGTTCGATCGGATCCACATCTGTGATCTGCAAAAGATAAGCGACGATGCTGTTGGCTCCGCTGCCCCTTCCCACATAGAAATAACCGCGGTTTCGCGCATAGCTGGTGATGTCCCAGTTGATCAGGAAGTAGGATACGAATCCTTTTTCTTCAATGATGGTGAGTTCTTTGTCTATGCGGGTGATGATTTCATCGGTGGGAGCGGGATAGCGATAGGATAGGTTATCGCGGCAAAGCCGGCGTATGAGTTTGATGTCTTTTCGGACCGAACCCGTATAGGTCTTCTGGTTTTTGGGTATGCCGCTGTCGAAGTCAAAATAGATGCTGCATTGTTCGATCATTTCCCGCGTATTGCGGATGATGTATTTGTGTTGATCGTAATAATTCAGCAAGGTGGACTGGTGCAGGAACAGGTCATCGGGCCCGGTATAGTCGGCCGTGGTCATCTTCGTGTAAATGGTGTTGTTGTCTATTGCACGCAGCAGTTTGTGGATGCTATAGTCGGTGGCATTGCGAAGGGTTGCAGACTGGAGCATGACCATACGCGAGGCGTCCAGGTCACAGCGTGTTTTGATCCTGTTGAGGTCGCTCATGCGGACCCCGGTGTATTCGTCATCGCGCAGCGGCCGGTCCGGCAGGCTGTTTACGGGATAGATGACGAAGGCGTTTTTGAACCGCGGCGCTTCTTCGGGGAGGGGTGTCTTTTCCTGGGTGAGGTAGGTGCTCAGGAATTGGTTGAGCTCTTCAAAGCCTTTGTTGTTTTTGGCAATGCCTACATAAAGTTGTTTGATGCCGTTGCGGAAGTCTATGCCTACGATGGGTTTGATGCCGTACGACGGCGCCATCCGCACGAAGTTCAGGCAGCCGGATGTGTTGTTGATGTCTGTCAATGCCAGGCTGCTGTACCCGTATTTTTGGCTCAATGCGAGCAGTTCTTTTGGTTTCATCAGGCCATAGCGCAGGCTGTAACAACTGTGTGTGTTGAGATACATGGGTGGTGGTTGATCTTGGTTCAGTGCTTATTCGTCTTCATTCTTTCGGATTCTTGCGCGCGTCATACCCATCCCTTCCAGCTTGAGGGATTCGTAGATCTCGTAGTCGTATTCGGGATATACCCGTTCGCCGATGGGTTGCAATAGCTCGAAGTCTTTTGCCTTGGGGTTTTTGATCATGGGAGATATCGGGTAGGCGTTGAGTTCTTCTGCCGGGTAGGGTTTCAGCAGTGAGGTGACTTCGCTGAGCGGGATATCTGACAGCCATTCTTTTTCATGTTGTTCTGACAGGATGACCGGCGAGCGGTGGTGACCGATCTTTTGCAGCAGTTCATTGGCTACGGTCGTGATGATCGAAAACGACTGGATGACTTCTCCTGTATCTTTATTGGTCCAGCTGTCCCATATGCCGGCCAAAGCGAAGGGGCGCTTTCCCTCGCGCATGTAGATGAGGTAGGGCCTGTTGAGTTTTTCTTTTTTTGATCCTTCAATGAATGCATCGACAATGACGAGGCACCTTTTTTGCCTGATCGAACTCCGGAAAGCAGGTTTTTGAATGATGCCCATGGCGCCTGTATAGGAAGGGTCGTCTTCTTTGTTGAAGTCTCCTTCCGAACGGGCGTTGAAGAAGTACATGGGCTTTTTTGCCCAGAAGGGTGTCATGCCAAACTGGAACAATTGCAATTGATCGGGATAGTTGTTGGCGATGACGGGTCCATAGTTGCCGATGGAAATGTTGGGGCTGGGTCCAAAGAGATCTTCAGGAATAGGTTGTGTGCCAAAACGCTTCTCTATGGTTTTGAGCTTTGATATGACTACGTAGCGACCGCACATGGGTTGGTTAGTTTAAGTGGTTTAATATGTTTAAGTAGTTTTAGTGACGTGCCCTGTACTTGGAGCGTTGGCATAGTGGTTCAGGTTTTAAGTTACGTTGTTCATTTCATCGGTTGTGTGTTTTGCTTTCATGACTGCTTTAAATCGTTCATCATTCATCATTTTCACTGGTGCCTATGCGCCAAAAGGGGCGGGGGTTCTCCCGTGAATGGGTTGGCCCTGCCGATGGTCCTGGCCGTCATGCCTTCCGCGCGCATAACGGAGCGATCCCCGAAGCGGTTGCGGATGCGGTCCATGGCCTGGTAGAGGCTGATCATTTCCTCCGAGTCTTCAAACATGTTCATCTGGTAATGCCCACCGACGAGGCCGCTGAACCGTATGCCTATCAGCCGTACCAGCAGTCGTCGGTTGTACAGTCTTTCAAACAATTCTTTGGCTTTGGGTACGATGATGTGGTCGGCAGAAGTGTAGGGCAGCCGGCTTTGCAGGGTATAGGTTTGAAAGTCGGAGTAGCGCAGCTTGACGGTAATGCACGAGGTGAGTTTGTTGCCTCTTCGCAATTGAAAGGCGAGGTTTTCGGCCATGGCGGAAAGGATGCCTTTGAGTTTGACCACGTCGATCGTGTCCCGGTCGAAGGTGCGTTCGGTAGAGATGGATTTTCGTTCGCTGTAGGGCACGACCGGTGTTTCATCGATGCCGCTGGCTTTCATCCACAGCGTTTTGCCGTTTTTCCCGAATACGCTCTCCATCATTTCCACGGGCATTTCCTGGATGGTCCCTATGCGTTTTACGCCGAGGTGGCAGAGCATCTGGTACGTCTTGTCACCCACCATGGGGATCTTTCTTACCGAGAGCGGGGCCAGGAAGGGTTTTTCGGTGCCCTTGTCAACCCGCAGTTCATTGTTGGGTTTTGCCATGCCGGTAGCGATTTTGGATACGGTCTTGTTGATAGAGAGGCCAAAGGAAAGCGGCAGGTGGGTCTCCCGGATGATCCGTTGCCGGAGTTCGGTGGCATACTGCATACAGCCGAAATATTTGTCCATCCCGCTCAGGTCGACGTAAAACTCATCGATGGATGACTTTTCGTAGACAGGCGCGTGTTCCTTGATGATCTCGGTGACCACTTTTGAGAATTTTGAATACGTGCCGCTGTTACCGCGAATGATGATGGCTTCGGGGCAAAGCTGGCGCGCCAGTCTCATAGGCATGGCGGAGCGGATACCGAACACGCGCGCTTCGTAGCTGCAGGAAGCGACCACCCCCCGGTCACTTGTGCCGCCGATCAACACCGGTTTACCGTTGAGCCTGCTGTCGAGCAGCCGCTCGCAAGACACAAAGAATGTGTCCAGGTCAATGTGTACGATGGCCCTGCTGGAATACGACATGGCACTTTTCGGTTTTACTTGGTTTTTTTCAAGGCTTCCACGTCTTCTTTCAGCTGCAATACGAGATCGCTCAACTGCTGGATGTCGTTGGCCGAACGCTCTTCCTGGTCGGGCAATTCAAAACTCAGAAACGCCAGGCCCTTCCACACTTCGGCCAGCTCCTCCATATCGAGGTAAAACGGGTCGTACAAGATGTTGTCGGACTTCAGCAGCATGCGTTTGCTTTCTTTCCATACGCGCTTGTACAGCAGTCCTTCGGATTGTGTAATCAGGATATAGCTTTCGCCATCCCTGATCTCCTGCCAGTTTTCCACGTATTCACACACGATGTAACTGCCGTCGGGTATCGGGAGCATGCTGTCGCCTTCTATCTGGAACAGCCGATAGCTTTTGTCAGGGTAGAGCTCAGGCAGGGGAAGGCTGAATTTGGGCAGCTCACTGATGTATTCGGGGTCGGCATAACTGTGCGCGTATCCCGCACGCGCACTGACCGGTACGATGGAAATCTGCTCGCGGTCTTCCTGGTCTACTACGATAGGGAGGATTCTCAGTGTTTTGCCTTCCACGTCTACCTGGGGCCCGTCGAGGCCCTTGCTCAAGTCCTGATTGATGAGTTGATCCAGTGAAAGCCCAAAGAGATAAGCCAGCTTCTGGATCGTCTCGATCTTGGGCTCGGCACGATGCTCTTCATAGGCGCCTATCAGCGATCTTTTGATCCCTATGCGCTCCGCCAGATCGGCTTGTGTGAAGTCCTTTTGTTTACGAAGGAATTTGATGTTTTCGTTTAAATAACTCATGGTAAAACGAATATATAACTAAAATAATTAGTATGCTAAAAAAATTAGTATTATGCTAAATATATTAGTTTATTGCATATATAGACGGCAGGAAATCATGGGGAAAACAGGGGGCAGAGTACTGAAATGAAGATCATACAGGGCATAACTGAGTCATTAAGAAGACGAGAATGGAGAATGATTAATGGATATGCTTGCCTGAAATTACTTGACAGATTTTGAATAATATCGGATTCGGTGCGATGATACGGTTTTGCGGTATAAACTATCAACAGTAACTATAAAAATAAATTCGAGAAATATCATTATATCTATTACAATCAATGTCTATAAAACTTATGTTATCAATAATATATATATTTGAATAGTTATCATATAATGATTATGTATTAAACAAATCATTGGAATTCTAAGGCGTTAGGAATGACTCGACGGAGATGAAAGTTTCATATTCTATCTCACTTATTTTTTTGTCTTTATGTTTTATCCCTGTAATCTCAAGTCAAACCAAAGGTGTCTTCGAATACACTTTTCTGATGAATTTTGGAGATATGGTGTATATGAAACCAACATCAAAAGCCTCTCTTCACTATGAGAAAGATCAATCACTTTTTACATATAAAAGAGCCACACCATTACCTGGAGACAAAAACCAAATAAGCGATAGGCAATACTTTGCCGATTTCTTTCCCGGAGGTTGTCTAATGGATCGGATGGATTACGATAGTATTGGATTTATGGTATATTACAATTGCGCCACTGATTCCTTACTTTCTCGTGAACGACTTGATGGATCACTCTATATGGTTGTAGACACATTGGAACGACCAAAGTGGATATTAATTGACTCTACCAAAGAGATACACAAAATTCTTTGTAAAAAAGCGACTACTTATTTTAGAGGTCGCAATTATATTGCATGGTACTCCATCGAACATCAGGTACCATTCGGCCCTTGGAAGTTTGTAGGATTGCCCGGACTGGTAATCGAAGTAAAAACTAATAATGGAGAACTGGGTTTTATTCTTAAAAAGATTGATTTTGAATCCGAACCGGATGTCTTCAAACCTCAAGGGATACCACGAATCGGTCATGAGAAATTCTGGCAGTATTACCTGAACGAAAGAATGAAAACCATAGAAAGGGTCCTCAAAGCAAGGGAAAAACGACTCTTGCCGAATGGAGAGTATAGATTCATCTTTGAGATTCCCGAGTATCATACTACGTTAGAAATACTGGGAGATTGGAGTGGCAAGTTGGATCATACCCTTTACGAATATTCTAAGATATAATTAGAGCAACCCCCCATATCTCACCCTGTGGACTTTTGGAAATTGAGAATGAAACCAATAGAGGCAATAACGATTCATTGTGTCGGTTTCTCATGAAGGTAACCGTTGGAAATAAGAGTGGTTGCCCATCACAATAGCCCTTCCTGAAAAGTTCAACTCTTCTCCATCCTGGGATGCAGCAACTCCCATCGTTGTCATTCTTAGTCAACAATTGAAAGACATCTCAGAATGGGTTAATTTCATTGACAGCGTAAAAACCTTCGAGATGAGCCGGCACACAGAAATATCAAATACATTCAACACATTTTACCCAGCCCCGATCACTTGTCTCATTTTTCTCATCTTTGGATGGATTCAACCCAATGGCATGATGGCCCAGGACACCTACGCAGAAAAGCGCCAAAGAATGGTATCGGAACAAATCGAAAAAAGAGGTGTTAAGGATCGCGCTGTTCTCGAAGCCATGCGTCAAGTCCCACGGCACCTGTTCATTCCCAAGTCCCGATGGCCAATGGCCTATGCTGACCAAGCGGTATACATAGGACACGGTCAGACGATTTCACAGCCCTACATCGTGGCGTTTATGACCGAAGCTCTCCAATTGACACCTTCTTCGCGCGTGCTCGAAATAGGCACCGGCTCCGGGTACCAGGCAGCCGTACTGGCAGAATTGGTCGATACGGTACATACCATCGAAATTGTAGAGGAACTGGCCAAAAGAGCAGAAGAAACGCTGCGATCAGAGGGATATGCCAATGTTTTTGTAAAACACGGCGACGGAAACTATGGATGGAAAGAGCATGCACCTTATGATGCGATCATTGCAACCGCGGCAGCTGAAGAAATTCCGAAAGCACTCATGGAACAGCTAAACGATCCCGGCAGGATGATTATTCCGGTTGGTGACGCGGGTTCTATTCAATACCTTGTAATGCTGAAAAAAGAGAAGGGCAAGATTTCGCGTGAAAAACTTTTACCGGTGCGATTTGTTCCCTTTGTAAAATGACGAAGAACGGTTGTCGGTTGTCGGTTGTCGGTTGTCAGTTGTCAGTTGTCAGTTGTCAGTTGTCGGTTGTCGGTTGTCGGTTGTCAGTTGTCAGTTGTCGGTTGTCGGTTGTCGGTTGTCAGCTGTCAGTAATCCGACTTCGCTTACTCCTTTTCTATGCTATGGAGATCGAAGAAAGCTTCGTCGGGCGGAGCCAGAAATAAATAACCAATAAAAAATGGCACTTACAGAATCCAACATGCTTCCTCTGGGCACCAAAGCGCCCAATTTCCACCTGCGTGACGTCATCAGTGACAATTATTACACATTGGACGACCTACGATCGGATAAAGCCACCGTGGTCATGTTCATCTGTAATCATTGTCCCTTCGTCATACATGTCAACCCCGAACTGGTCCGCCTGGCCAATGAATACAAAAACAAGGGCGTGTCTTTTATTGCGATCAGCTCCAACGATGTTGAAGGGTATCCGGAGGACGCACCCGACAAAATGAAGATTGTAGCCAAAGTGCTCAAATATCCTTTCCCTTATCTCTTTGACAAAACACAGGAAGTGGCCAAAGCTTATGATGCGGCCTGTACTCCGGATTTTTATGTCTTCGACAAAGACATGAAGCTGACCTACCGCGGCAGGCTGGATGGCTCAAGACCGGGTAACGGCATACCACTTACCGGCGAAGATCTTCGTAATGCCATCGATTCCACGGTGCGGGGTGAAAAGATCGATCCGCAATACCCAAGCGCTGGGTGTAATATCAAGTGGAAGAAGCCTTAATGTGGGGGTTGTGCGCTTCGCTGTTGTGGTGTGTCTTTTTAATTTCCTATTCACCACATCACCACATCACCACATCACCACATCTTTTCTCAATGCGCCTCGAGCCAATTCTCCCCGACCCCGTAATCCACAACGATGGGTACGCTGAGATCGCTCATTGCATTCTGCATCTTATCAATCACCATTTCCTTTACATCTTCCAGTTCGGGTTTATAAACATCAAATACAAGTTCGTCATGCACCTGAAGGATCATCCTGGACTTGAATTTTTTATCCCGGATGGCCTTGTCGATATCGATCATGGCCAATTTTATCATATCGGCGGCACTGCCCTGGATGGG
>JBFKOL010000013.1:0-31458 GCA_041628815.1 Saprospiraceae bacterium
ATGATGAATCGAATCCCACTTTTTTACACAAGGCATCTGTGACGAGTCTTTCCAATGCTGTGGGAGCTTGACCCATTTCGTAAATGCCCATGCCATTATTTAGCAGGTTACTCAGTAGACCTATCAATGCTGTCTCCGGAACGGGTACGCTTACCTGATGGCCTATATATCGTGGATGATGGACCTTTATGGACCGGTTCAACAGCTGACCGGTATAATCCAATAGTCCCGGTGCACGGTAGGATTGCCAGAAGGCCAACTCGTCGTCCGGATCGACAAAATGGGTGACTTTGCCTTGTCGGGCGTAACTCATTTGTAGATAGTCACTGAGTTGGTCTATCAATTGGTGTCCCAAAGATCTGAACCTTTCTGGATCAAAAACCTTGTTTAATTGGGTTTGACTCATCGGGTAAATATACATTGCATGAAGAATTGCTGAAAACCTAAATAGAATCAGATCAGCACATGAATTACGCCTATTTCAGACACCGGTTGCGCTTCAAAATTCCTGGGGGCACTTCGAGAGGTGTGCTGCGATACAAGGACAGCTGGATATTGTACGCCAGGGAAGAGATGAAAGTTCGAGGTATAGGGGAATGTTCGATCATACCCGGACTCAGTCCCGACGTAACTGAAAAATTGGTTGATCTTTTCGACGACTTATCGCAATTTGTCGGATCGGCATTGTCAAAAGAAAGTTCCGAACGCCTGAAATCCTTTCCAGCGGCTCGTTTTGCTCTCGAAACCTTGAACCTAACTTTGTCAAATGGAAATCCCTTCAGGATAGCCGCGAATGGTTTCACAGATGGAACAGAAGGTATTCCGATCAATGGACTTGTCTGGATGGGCACCAAAGACTTCATGATGAACCAGATCAGGGAAAAGCTTGACTCGGGATATCGCTGCATCAAGATTAAAATAGGTGCCATTGACTTCGAAGATGAATGTGATTTGCTCAGGTTCATCCGTTCCCAGTTTTCTAAAACGGATATAGAGTTGCGGGTCGATGCTAATGGAGCCTTCATGCCGGGTGAAGCAAACGACAAACTGGGCAGGTTGGCAGAATACGACCTGCACTCCATTGAACAACCCATCGCAACCGGACATTGGGAAGAGATGGCCCGGTTGTGTCAGACCACACCTCTCCCCATCGCACTGGATGAGGAACTCATAGGCGTCGAAAGTAAGGCTGAACGTCGAAAATTGCTTGAAACAATCGGGCCTCAGTATATTATCCTCAAGCCAAGTCTTATAGGAGGGCTGGCTGCTTCAGAAGATTGGATTGGACTGGCGAAGGAATTGGGTGTTGACTGGTGGGTGACATCAGCACTTGAATCCAACATTGGACTCAATGCCATCGCTCAGTGGACGCACAGCTTATCACCAACAGTGCCTCAGGGCCTGGGAACCGGCCAGCTTTTCACCAACAACATTTCCAGTCCTCTCACCATCCACAATGGCCACCTGTTCTACAACCCGGGAGTGGATTGGGATCTCAACTGGATGGAGCGATGAGGTTGATTTTTGATGACCGATCTTTTTCAAAAGATGAAATCCTGACCCCATCTTTCAAGGAGCGTGAGTACCAGCATCTCACAAAGTTTCAACAGGAAACAGTTGATGTACTCGCCAGATGGTTGGATAGTAGTTCGTTCATGACCTTTAAGACTTCGGGGTCTACCGGTGTGCCAAAAATCATTCGGCATTCCAAAACGAGCATGATGGCCAGTGCCGACAAAACCATTGCCTATTTTGGACTTTCGCAAGGCCAATGTGCTCTCCTTTGTTTACCGGTAAATTTTATCGCCGGTACGATGATGATGGTAAGGGCCGTCAGGGCTGAACTGGACCTCATCTGTGTCACCCCGTCATCACATCCAATTGAAAAACTCATTCACCGGATTGATTTTGCAGCTATGACACCCTATCAGGTGGCATGTGAGTTGGAGACTGTCCCGAAAAAATTGGGTAGCATTAGAAAACTATTGTTGGGTGGGGCGCCGGTTTCTGCCAAATTGGAAAGATCGTTATCGGATTTACCGGCAGAGTGTTACGTGGGTTATGGGATGACAGAGACCATTACACACATTGCCGTGAGGCGATTGTCCGGATCTGATGATAAATCCTTTACTGCTCTGGAGGGTGTAACTTTTAAAACGGATCACCTCTCGCGTTTGATCGTTAATGCGGACCACCTGGACGCCCGAGAGGTACGAACAACCGATGTCGTGACTTTGATTTCTCCAAGGCGATTTATATGGCGCGGACGAACTGATCACGTAATCAATTCTGGTGGCTTGAAACTGCATCCGGAACAAATAGAACACAAGCTGGATTCATTGCTCGATTACAGATTTTTCATAGCTCCGTTACCGGATGAAAAGCTGGGTCAGAAGGTAGTACTCTTTGTCGAGGGACACATGACAGATGTTGCACTGACCAAGTTTCGGGCAAATTGTGCTCTCGTTTTAGAAAAGTATGAAGTGCCCAAAAACATCTATTTTGTACCACGTTTTAATCAGACTCCAACCGGGAAAATCAAAAAAGATCCAAAGTTGTATGGTTACTAAAAACCAAATGCCTGAAAGAGAGTTGTACAGTGTTGAGCAGTGAGACGAATGATATGAAAAAAAAAACATTTACGGCTGACGACGCTTTTGCTGTCTATCGTTTGCCCTTTGCCACGAAACACGTACTGGTCAGTGCTAAGAAGGCTTGCAATGCACCATTGAATGCCGTCCCCAATGGATCTTTTGTTACATCGTCCTTTGAGGAAGGTATTGACAATACAGCTTATATACCCGCCGAGAATGTGGTGCCGGGCGGAAGTTTTTCCTTTGAAGTGTCGGAGCTTTGTGCACTTGAGGCAACCGGCAAATCTTTCTATCTGGATCAAGCCAGTAATCTGGTGTCGAGATTGAGGGCGGGAGAGTTGGAAAAGGTCGTGTTGAGCAGGATAAAGTTGATACCTACCCAGGGTGAAGATTTATTTCAATTGTTCAAAATGCTCGATGCTGTATATCCGGATGCTTTGGTCTACCTCTATCATATTCCGGGGCGAGGATGCTGGTGCGGCGCTACACCGGAAAAATTGATCAGTCTTACCGAGGGCAGCCTGGAAACTATGGCGCTTGCTGGTACACAAAGGGACAATGGGCTTCCACTGAAAACCGTGGAATGGACAGAAAAGGAGGTACACGAGCAGCGCATCATTGAAGAATTCATCGAGACAGCACTGGGATCCATGGACCTGCCCTACTCAAAAGAGGGACCGTTTACGGTGAAGGCTGGAGAGATGCTGCACATCAGGACCGATTTTATGATAAAAGATACGGATCGAATCGATGGCGTGGTTGAAGCACTTCATCCGGGACCAGCCATCTGCGGCAGACCTAAGGGCAAGGCTTTTGACACCATCCTGGATACAGAATTACACCAGCGCGACGACTATTGTGGATTTGTCGGACCAATAGGACTCGAACGTGCCACTGCTTTATTTATCAGCCTTCGCTGCATGCGAGTTTTTGCAGATCAATATGCCCTCTATTTGGGAGGGGGTCTGACAGCGAGGTCTCTTCCCGAACTCGAGTGGGAAGAGACGGAACTCAAGGCAACCACCTTGACACGGGTAATGGATAAAGTTCTTGCCTGAATCACTATGGTATCAGACAAAGAAAGCATAGAGCGCCTGGTACAAATCTGTCAGGAAAAAGACCTTGAACATGTCGTCATTTCTCCGGGCTCACGCAATGCCCCTTTGGTCATCTCATTTGACAGCAACCCGAGTTTCACCTGCTTCAATATTCCCGATGAGCGGGTAGCCGGATTTTTCGCATTGGGTCTTTCGCTTTGGTCCGGTAAACCTTCAATACTTTGTTGTACATCGGGAAGTGCTCTTTTAAATTATGCCCCCGCTATTGCAGAGGCATATTATCAAAAGATACCCCTACTCATTCTGTCTGCCGACAGGCCGACAGAATGGATCGACCAAAGAGCTGGTCAGACGGTAAGGCAGTTCAAGGCATTTGACAACTACATCAAAAAAAGTTTCCAGGCATTCGAAGAAGCGAGTCATCCCGATCAGATTTGGTACAATGACCGCGTAATATGTGAAGCAATCGATATCACAAGGATTTCACCAAAAGGCCCGGTACATATCAATGTGCCGCTGAGAGAACCCTTATACGGGACGATGCGAAATTTTATGCATTCTCCCAAAGTGGTAAACACCCTTATTCCCGAAAATTCGCTGGATGAGACACAATGGAAGTTTGTGAAAGAGCAGTGGAGACAGGCGGAGAAGGTTATGATCCTTTGTGGCCAGGGCACTTACGAGGCGGGTCTTACCGATCTGATAAACCATGTCCTGATTGAAAGACAAGCGGTTGTATTGACAGAATGTACCTCCAACATAGGGTGTCCCGGCCCTATACAATGTATAGACCGGACCATAGAATCGATCGATGATAACAGCCTCGAAGCCTATACGCCCGACCTTCTTATTACGATGGGGGCGGCAGTCGTTTCAAAAAAAATCAGATATCTGCTGAGAAAGATGAAGATAGCCCAGCATTGGCACGTCGATATTTCTGATTATTACATGGATACGTACAAGGCATTGACACTCAATGTGCCGCTCGATGCCACTTATTTGCTACAGGGTTTGAAAGATGAACAAACCTCCTCGAGAGATGAAGGTTTCACGAACCGTTGGAGCAGCTTCAAATCGAAGGCAAAAGACGGCATGATCGATTTGTTGAAGATATCCCCTGGTCAGATTTCAAGGTATTCGACCTATTGATGGGTGCGATCCCGACAAGATCGACCTTGTTCCTAGCCAACAGTACGCCAATCAGGTATGCTCAATTGTTTGACCAGCGTACGGATTTGGAGTTTCATGCCAATAGAGGGGTAAGCGGAATCGACGGTTGCACTTCTACGGCAGCGGGATACGCGGTATACAATGAAAAGATGACTACGCTGGTGACAGGAGACATCGCTTTTTTTTACGACTCAAATGCACTATGGCACCATCATCTGTCGGGTAATCTGAGAATTGTCGTTATCAACAACCAGGGTGGCGGTATATTCAGATTTATTCCCGGTCCCTCGGATACGGCCCAGTTGGACAGGCATTTCGAAGCCTTTCACGATACCTCTGCACGAGGATTGTGTAAATCGTACGACGTGGAGTATCATCGTGCGGAGAACGTAACAGAACTACAACAATGCCTATCGGGTTTCTTTTCTCCCGATAAAAGTCGTCCTGCTCTTTTGGAGATCCTGACGCCACGGACCGTTAATGATAAGGTGCTAAAAGCTTATTTTAAAATGTTAAAAGATTGAATCTTGCGAAAACATAATTGGAATGAGATCAAAAAATTTGAAGACTAAGATTTGAGTCCTCTTAAGAATAACAAGATCACCATCAAAAGGCCACAGGATTAATCTGCCGTATTGGAGAAGAAAAATCCGGATGGTTCTCGACTTCCGAATTTTCCATAGTAGCAGTGCCCCATTTAAAATGTCTGGACGTTAAATTTTGCCGGTTAGGTCAAAGGATCATTTATTCTTGACGAGATATGACCGTATTAGAACTATTTTTGTCCAAAATTTAAAAGAACCGTTATGATAGTTGGTGTTCCTATCGAGATAAAGACCGATGAAAACAGGGTTGCCATGACACCAGCATGTGTCAAGGCATTTATAAACAGGGGGCATAAAGTATTCATACAAAAAGGTGCAGGTCACAACAGCGGGATAAGTGATGACGCCTTTACAGATGCCGGTGCATCTATGCTACCTGATCTAAAATCCGTATACGATACGGCAGAAATGATCATTAAGGTTAAAGAACCCATTGAAGAGGAGTATGCTTTGATCAAACCGCACCAACTGGTTTTTACTTATTTTCATTTTGCATCGCACCAACCGCTGACCGAGGCCATGATCAAAAGCAATGCCGTCTGCCTGGCCTACGAAACGGTTCAACTGGAAGATGGGTCGTTACCACTGCTTATCCCGATGTCAGAGGTTGCAGGCAGAATGGCCGTCCAGGAAGGAGCCAAGTACCTTGAAAAACCCATGCAAGGCAAAGGCATCCTGCTCGGAGGGGTTCCGGGCGTTCCGTCTGCCAACGTTATGATTATGGGCGGTGGGGTCGTAGGTACCCAAGCGGCTAAAATGGCTGCGGGACTTGGCGCAAGGGTTACCATATTCGATATCAACCTGAACCGTCTTCGATATCTGGAGGATGTGATGCCGGCGAATGTGACAACGCTTTTCAGCAATGAATACAACATCGCCAAGCACATTACCTATGCAGATCTTATTGTAGGTGCCGTACTGATACCAGGAGCCAAGGCACCCAAGCTCATCAAGAGGGAGATGCTGAAAGATATGCAACCAGGAACCGTACTCGTTGATGTCGCTGTCGATCAAGGCGGCTGCATAGAGACATGCAAGCCAACTACCCATCAGGATCCGATATACATCATCGATGACATTGTGCACTACTGCGTTGCCAATATGCCCGGCGCAGTGCCTTACACGTCGACCATTGCCCTGACCAACGCCACTTTGCAATATGGCCTGGAACTGGCGGACAAAGGCTGGAAAAAGGCTTGCTTGGACAACCCGTCCCTTAAAAAAGGATTGAATGTCGTAGAAGGAAAAGTCGTGTATTCGGCAGTTGCCGAAGCCTTCAACCTGCCTCATACTCCGGTAGAAAGTCTGTTTTAAACCTTATTGAAGCGGGACCATTCTTCCTGGCCAACATTTATTGTAATGCCATCGACCCTGAGTAATTCGGGCTTCTATTGTTACCAGTTATGTCAGCCACTTGACATAAAGATGGAAATTTTGATACTTTTTTAGAATTGCCCGTGGCTTCAATGTGTGGTTGGTACAGGCAGGCGTCTTGATGGTGAATTTGTTTTACTTGACACCCATTATGAATACTGCCATGAGAATGATGACCCTACTGACCGCCCTGCTTTTTACCGCCTTCACAGTTTCCGGTGAAAAAAGTGTGGACCTTAGACTGCATGCAGTTTCTTTTGACGCAGTAGACGGAGCCATGTACGTGGATGTTCAGTTGAGGTATGATCAGAGCGGCCAATTCGTTCTTGGGGGTCAAAACTTCAGATTGTTCTACAACTCCGAATCTCTTGTTCTCGACGCAGAGTCTTCTACTTCGAGATTGCCTAAAAAGCTTTACAGTGCTCTGAACATCGTCGAAAACCACGAAGGCATCAATGCAGACGAGGTTAACCAAGTGTCATTTGATGACGATATGGGTTATGTAAATCTCTCTATTGATTTGAAAGCCAATGAACAAGGTGGTATCGTCATGAGACGTTCTGATGAATGGATCGCTGTCGCCAGGCTTAAATTCAATATCAAAGAGGCACGCGACGACTACCAAATCGTTTGGGGCAGATTGGGAAAAACCGACAAGTACGCGACTGCATTCGTTGAAGTATCGGAGTGGATCGAGCCTTACAACATAAGGACTGCGGATGTTTCCTACTTCGAAGATCTTGAAATGATCAACGAGCGTAAAATTGACGAGGATGTCATTCAGCAGGTCAAAATAGGACCGAATCCTGCATCAGAATTTTTAAATGTCAACTTTTCCAATCCGGCAGCCCAAAATGGTACCATCTTGATAAGGGACATTGCTGGACGTACCGTATCGAAGAAAAACTATGAACGCGGCATGCAAAATGTCCGTATGGATCTCTCCAACCTGTCAGCTGCACAGTACCTGATGGACGTGATTTCGGAAGACAATGCACCTATATACCGCGAGAAAATTATACTTACCAACTCTTATTGAACACTTTTTGTAACCTTTATTAAGAAAAGTCGGGGCCGCATCCATTGCGGCCTCGATTTTTTTTATTTCTAACATTACGAGGGTAGACGATGAATGACTCCTTCCCGTAACCCGATTTAAACCGCTGCAGTGCCTTTTACTTTGTAACTTTATTCAAGAACTTGCACCTATGAATAAGATCTCGAACGGTAAAGAATATATCGAGTCATTAAGAAGGCGAAATCTCAATATTTATTTGTTTGGTGAAAGGGTGGAAGAGCCGGCAGACCATCCTATGATCAGACCTTCAATCAATGCCATTGCCCGGACGTATGACCTTGCAGTCGAAGCGCCGGAACTGGCTACTGTGATCTCTCCTTTTACAGGGAAAAGGGTAAGTCGGTTTTTGCACATCTGTACCGAAGTCGATGACCTCGTACTTCAGAATAAAATGCAGCGCAAGCTGGGCCAGGACACGGGGACCTGTTTTCAACGGTGTGTAGGGATGGATGCCTTTAACAGTCTTTATTCCGTGACCTTCGACATGGACAAAAAGTATGATACGCGCTACCATACGAGGCTGAAGGCCTTCCTGACGGAGATGCATCAGTTCAACTATGTTGTAGGGGGAGCAATGACGGATGTAAAAGGTGACAGAAGCCTTGCTCCTCATGCCCAGGAAGATCCGGATCTGTTCGTCCATATCGTCAAAAGGACAAGGGATGGCGTATTCATCACGGGCGCCAAGGCGCACCAGACCGGATGTATAAATTCTCACTGGCTGCTGGTGATGCCCACTATGAGGTTGGGTGAAAAGGACCGAGCATACGCCATTGCAGGTGCCATTCCCGTAGAGGCCGAAGGTGTCACATACATTTATGGCAGGCAGTCCTGTGATACCCGAAGCATGGAAGAAGGTGATATTGATGTGGGCAATCACAAATATGGAGGCCAGGAGGCCATGATCATCTTTGACCACGTCTTCATACCCAACGAGCACATATTCATGGATGGCGAAGTGGAATTTGCCTCCGTGCTGGTGGAGCGTTTCACCGCATATCATAGGAGAAGTTACGTCTGTAAAAGTGGGGTGGGAGATGTGTTGATCGGTGCAGCGGCAAGTATTGCTGAAATGAATGGCGTAGAAAAAGCTTCACATATCCGGAATAAGCTGGTAGAAATGACCCATCTGAATGAAACAGTCTATGCCACAGGAATCGCTTCTTCCTATCAGGGGTACCGCACCGCCAGCGGCAACTTCATCTGTGACGATATGCTCGCAAATGTCTGCAAACATCACGTCACAAAGATGCCGTATGAAATAGCAAGGATATCCCAGGATCTCGCAGGTGGGTTGGTAGCCACTTTGCCATCTGAAAAGGATCTGAACCATCCCGAAATAGGCCGTCTCCTAAAAAAGTATCTCAAGGGACGGGCAGACTTTGCAACGGAAGAAAGAATGAAAATACTGCGGTTGATTGAAAACATGACGATGGGGAGGAACGCTGTCGGGTACCTGACCGAAAGCATGCATGGTGCCGGTTCGCCGGAGGCGCAGCGCATACAGATTGCCCGAACTATGCAGATCGAATATAAAAAGAGACTTTCAAGGATCCTGGCAGGCCTCGATGAAGCACAACGGCCCGATGAAATCGTCGGTGAGTTAAGTGGCTATTTCGCCCGGGTATTCAGTATTCCTGATGATGTAAAGGTTTCTTGAAAAAAGGAGACCGATATCTGATTCATTTGAAAATGATGAACAGGATATGCCCGATTTGATCTTAGAAAGCTTTGATTCTCCATCTTGAGTCTCTTGTAACTTTCAAACCTTTCTTCAACTGTGTTTGGATATGTCGATGCCGGTAGTCTTCCGGTAGAATTCAGTGGCATAGGCATCTGTCATGCCCGAAATAAAATCTACAACGGACATGACTTTCGTATAGGGACAGTCGGTTAGTTCGTGCTCGCGGAATTGAAGGGGCATCAGTCTCAAAGCCATACGGTCCGTACCTGCCGGGGATTTTCTTAGGACAGCCGGTACGAACAGGTTGAGTAAATGCGACATGACATGGTAACCAGTTATTTCGATTTCTACTACGGAATGGTGATTGTAAATATGGTTGACGGAAACTTCAATGACATCGGCAAGAGCTCCGCAGCTATGTTCTATATAGTCGATCAGGGTTTCACCAAAGACTCCTGCCAGGATAGAAGCTTTGTTGTCGATAAAGGTGTCGGCTGACTGCAGCGTCAACGCATTGATGCTTTTCGCACGCAGGTAGGCAATGGAGTCATTGGCATCTTTGATCTTAGAAAAGGTGTCCTGTATTCTTCCCATGTCATCTTCTGGCCTGTCGAGACTTCTTATTATATTCAAAAAAGCCTCGCTGACCAGATCTTTCGTGACTATTCCAAGCCTGTGTGCATCTTCCATATCGATGATGCGATAACAAATGTCATCGGCCGCTTCGACCAGGTATACGAAGGGGTGGCGCTTAAAGGCTATGGGCTCTTTGGATTCGCGGATCATATCCATATGCCCCGCGATTTCGAGGAATGTATCTCTTTCGGTCTGAAAAAAGCCGTACTTTTTCCTATGCTTAAGTGAGGCATCCATGGCAGCGGCTTCACAGGGATATTTGACAATGGCAGCAAGCGTGGAAAAGGTCAGCCCCATTCCTCCTTTTGGTTTATCCCTGTAGGCATGGGTCAGGACTCTTAAAGCGTTGGCGTTACCCTCGAAGTTGACCAAATCGAGCCACTGCCCATCGCTGAAGTAGGACCTCAACGGTGCGTTATTGATGTGGATTTGTTCATTGGCAATGAAATAATTGGATATGGCTTTTTCACCGGAATGCCCGAAAGCCGGATTGCCAATGTCATGTGCCAGGCAGGCAGAGGCAATAACATTGGAAAGATCGAATTTATAGAAGCCAATGGCTTCTGAAACCTCTTTTATTTCCTGGTCATCGGCTAGGTGATCTCCTACAATCTTGCCAAGCGTACGTCCGACACTGGCTACTTCCAGGGAGTGTGTCAATCGGTTGTGGACGAAAGTGCTGCCAGGGAGGGGGAACACCTGGGTCTTGTTCTGCAATCGCCTGAATGAAGAGGCAAAAATCAACCGGTCAAAATCCCGTAAATATTCTGTACGGGGAATTTCCCGTGATTTGGACGACCCCATTCTGTGATCGGAAAAGCAATCGGACCATTTCATTCAGGTGCGAAGGTAATCAAGGAAGAGTCCACGGATCTAATCATGGAAGAAATCTTTCAGGATAAAATCACTCAAGGGTAATAGGCATAAAGTAATGCATCCATAAGGACTTCATTCTTTATAACGCGGTTTTTCATCCTCGCCTCCAGGACGAATCCATTTTTTTCGAGTACCCTGGCAGAAGCAGGATTGATTTCAAAAACCTGAGCCTCGATACGAGTGCATTCGAAATTTTGGATTACATATTTGGTCAAGAGGGAAACCGCCATAGTTCCAATGTTTTTTCCCCAGTAGGGTTCTCCTATCCAGTAGCCGATTTCAAAAGTCTGACGGTAAACATCAGATAATGGGTGGGCACCACATATGCCTACCAGATCGTCCTTCCAACAGATGGCTTTGTTTTGAGGGGGTTTGTGCTTTTGACACGCTGCAATAAAGGTGTCGGCATCAACCCTGGTGTAGGGGGATGGCAGGTAATCCCGGACTTGGTCCCAGATATTTCTATTGTCCAAAAGGTTGGCAATCCTTGCAGCATCTTCGACCTCAAGATCGCGCAACGTAACATCCATAGAACTCAAATTTCCTGCATATAAATATCGATAAGTTCAATAAGATCTGCCGCAGGAGCCAAATAGACGCCAGCCCTTGGTTTTACGGCTTCCTCCCTGATGCGCAAATAATATTGCTCTTCTTCGGGGTTGAGCGAGCCGCCGCTCATTTTAAGCCTGGCAATTTTCGAAAGATCCGAAAGTACAAGGCAAAGAAATTCTACTTTCTGCAATCGGGGATCATCTTGTAACAGGTCCTTCAACCCCGAATACAACGGTATCCATTCGTCAAGGTAACTGTAAATCACATTTTGCGTTTCGTCATCATTTGAGTTATCCCGGTATCTCGCTACAGCCAAGTCAAACTCCCTTGCATCGAGAGATTCCGGCAAAACCGCGTCAACCAAGGCATCCAAGGGTGCATCGATGTTGTGATTGGGGAAATAAGTATAGCGTTCGTAGTATTTGACCTCCTCCAGCTGACGCATAAATCTTTCCAGGAAGAGGCGTTTTTCAGGTTGACCAATGCTATCGATGAAGCGATAAAAACTTGCCTTGTAATCGACAGCAAAAAGCGGTAAAATGCTGTCCAATACAGCCGTCCTGCGATAGAGATCCTCTGCCGGACCTATATGTGCAAGCGGACTCCACAACCGCTCTGCCGGCGCTGCAATCCTTGGCCAAATCCGCGACTCCACATTACCCTGGTCTAACCATTCGGTCCATACACATGCTTCACCTCCCAAAATTCTCTTTTTCTCTTCCGCATCCAATGGTTCGGCCTTTCGGTAAGATGGAAAAGGTACCCCATTTTCGACATCGTGGCCTCCGACTTTGATCCCTGAAATATCAAACCTTCCTATGAGGCTGGTTGCCGTGCCGAAAATGGAATCTCCGTCCGTAGTGGCCTTGACCCGGATTCTTCCGACGAGCGATGACAAGAAGAATTCCATATCATTGCCGTTGTAGGCCACCTTTTCGAATGGTCTGACCTGGTCGAAAGCAAAAACCAAGCCCCTCTGGGCAGCCCTGGGTCCAAAGAAATAGACGGTACCGTCGACATCATTGTTTCTCATCTTTCCTTTTACTTGATAGACACTCCATCTTGTGCTGTCCGGCTCGATCGAAACCAGCCCCGGAAACTCGACAGGGTCAATGGCATAGAGGCTTTCGAGCGAAGTTTTGTGATCGAGGTACCACCCGGATGACGAAAGAGCACTGAAACCCATATTGGCGGCCCTGTACAGTTCTTCGTGACCGTGCCAGGCCTGTACCACATTCTTTTCGGTGGCCCATTCGCGGTGAATGATGTCGTCCCAGCCGATCATCTTTTTTCCCAGGCGGTCAAGGATCGCCTCGCAGTTTACCGCAAACAGGAGTCGTAAATCGCTGTGCTGCCGAATGCCCTTGTCCTTCATGAACTGGCCGACTTCTTCGCTTTCCTTCCAATGGTCCAGGAGAACTTCGTCACCGCCTACATGGACATATTCATCCGGGAATATCGGTGCCATTTCCGCAAAAAGACCTGACAGAAACTGAAAGGTAGCCTGTCTTGATGGATTGAGGACCGCCGGAAATATTCCGTATCCTTTTTCCCGTTTATAAGATGCAGGCCGAGTAGCCAAATCCGGGTAACCTGCGAGCCAGCTCGATATGTGCCCGGGAAGATCAAATTCCGGTACGACGCGAATGCCTCTTTGTGCCGCATAAGCCACTATCTCTTTCATATCGTCCTGGCTATAGTACTCGCCTCCTGAACCTTCTTCATGTAATTTGGGATAAACCTTGCTTTCCATCCTGAATCCCTGGTCATCGCTCAGGTGCAGATGGAGGACATTGAGTTTGACCGACGCCATGGCATCTATGTTTCTGAGCACCACATTTTTAGGGATCCAATGGCGGCTTACGTCCAACATTATTCCCCTCCAGGGGAAGCGCGGCTCATCGCCTATCCTTGCGCATGGAATATGTCCGGCAGATTTGGCTTGCTGCAACAGATATGTCAGGGTCTGAAGCCCTCTTTCAATACCAAAATACTTGGCTGCTTCCAGGTTTATGACATCTTCTTCTATAGAAAGGGTATAGGATTCATCCATATCGAGGTATGGTAGTCCTGCACTTGCTTCAAGGCATGTAATTCTCAGATTACCCTGCGTATTGCCGGTGATATGTGCCAACCCCATTTTGTTCATCCTGTCTTCAAATCTGCTGATGGCGGATACCACGTTGGCCGTGTTGACACCATCTACATACGGGTGAATGCCCTGGGTGATAAGAAACTTTCCGGGCTTTGAAGTATAGGCCGTCGGGAGAGGAATCAGCATCAACGAGGCCCTCGCGTCGTCGCTGAGCCGGGGCTTCAACTCCCCGGTCTGTCGCTTACAGGCAGTCGTTATAAGGACAAGGATGAACAGCCCAAGGATTCCATTTTTCTTCATTCCTCAGATTTGGCGACCAAGGTAATAATTGCATTATGATTTTTTATATTCGTTATTGCTGTTCTTCCTTGCCCGGATTGCTATAAAAAGAATATCTTTTAAGATGGCTACACCGAACAGAAATAAAGAGAAGGTCTCTATGCAACATTACGATGTACAGATCGAATGGATAGGCAACAAAGGTTCCGGCACCTTTGACTACAGGTCGTACGAGAGGACACATCAGATCAGTGTGAACGGCAAGCCGATAATCATGGGCAGCTCGGATTCCATCTTTCTCGGTGAATCGGACAAGCACAATCCCCAGGATCTTTTTGTAGCCTCGATAGCGTCGTGTCATATGCTGTGGTACCTTCACCTGTGTTCGAGGGAGGAGATCATTGTTATGTCCTACACAGACAAGGCGACAGGAGAGATGATCCTGCATCCCGATGGAAGCGGTAGTTTCAGCCGGATTCTTTTGTGCCCGGAGGTAACAGTCAGCAGGGACCAAATGCTGAAACGCGCCGGGGAGATCCACGATGAGGCGCGTGCCAAGTGTTATTTGGCGAACTCGTGCAATTTCGAGATTGTACATAACCCTATGACGAAGGTGCTGCAATGAAGGCCGTTTATTACGATCGATTTGGCGCAAGGCCCGTGCTCAAATCGGTCCCAGATCCCTCGCCGGGCAGTGGTGACGTCGTCGTTGAAATCAAAGCGACCGGTATATGCCTGAGCGATTGGCACGGATGGCAAGGCCACGATCCGGATATCCACCTTCCACATGTACCGGGTCATGAATTCTCAGGTGTGGTCGTTGCCACTGGCCAGGACGTAAAATTGTTTCGCAAAGGCATGCGTGTTACGGTACCGTTTGTGGGGGGATGTGGTGTATGTGGATTTTGTACAGAGGGCAACCCGCAAATATGTCCTGACCAGTTTCAACCCGGATTTACACATTGGGGATCTTTTGCACAATATGTCAGGATAGGTTATGCAGACTTCAATGTAGTGGAGCTACCCCTATCGTTTACTTTTGAGATGGCTGCATCTCTGGGATGTCGCTTTTCTACAGCCTTCAGGGCGCTGGTGGACAGGTTGAAGCTTTCTGGCGGTGAAGTTTTGGCCGTAGTAGGTGCCGGGGGTGTGGGATTGTCCTGCGTTCAAATTGCGGTGGCCCTGGGAGTCACGGTCCTGGTGGCCGACCCAAAGCCCGCCGCACTGAAAGCGGCGACTAATCTAGGAGCTGCAGCTGTCACCAATGATGTCAGGCCCGAAGCAGTGAAGGAGTTTGTTTGGTCCCACGTTCGGAACGGGGCCCACGCTTCTGTGGATGCATATGGCAGCAAAACCAGTTGCCATGCTGCCTTGGCGTCTCTACGCAGAGGGGGCAGACATGTACAGGTTGGCCTGATAACCGAAGGTCAGATTGGGTTGCCCGTTTCGCGATTCATTGCCGAGGAGATCAACTTTATGGGGTCTCACGGAATACAAAGTGCCAGACTTCCCGATGTTTTCGAGTTCATTGAACGGCATGAAGTGGATATCACTAAAATGATAGCCGGAAGGTGTGACCTTGAGACTGGCATCGAGCATCTTGTTACCATGCAAGGGTCTGGGGTAGGTGGCATGCAAATCATCACCGATTTCAGCTGATTAAAAAGGAATTCTACCGAAAAACCTTTTTTAAAATTACCATTGATATCCGGACATTCGTGTCGAGGTGAAATTTTTTTTGATAATTTCACGACCGAGTACATCGTGACCAATGGTGCATTTTTTTAAACTTACGATAAACACGACATTATGAAAAAACTCCTGCTGCCATTCATTCTGATGATAACTTCTATGACTTGTATGGCTCAATTTAACTTTGGAGCGGGTCTTGAGACCGATTTCGACATTCTTGGGATAAAAGGTCAAATTCATTATCAGATTGATGATACCTGGGCTGGACAGGTAAGTGGAACTTTGTTTTTTAGCGATTTTAATCCAACCATGCTCAATTTTGATGCCCACTACAGATTGGCGAGTATAGGTAGTGGTGAGGAAATAAGACTCAATGGTATAGGCGGTTTCAACTATTGGAGCAGCGGGGTGGAAGGAGCTGGAGGAGAGTTAGGTTTTAACCTCGGAGGCAATGTAACCTTTCCGGTAACCGATCAGCTCGATGGCTTTGTAGAACCCAAGGTGACATTGATCAGCAACGCGGCTTTCTTCATGTCTTTTGGCGTCTATTTTTAGTCCCGGGTCATTTTAATAATGCCATTGACCCTGGCGATGATAATGCCTACAACTGAAATTGTAAAGCAGAGAGCAGCATCTTATACCTTGCGATTCAACTTCCAAGCCGGTCAATTAACAAAAAATGCAAAAAAAAATTTTGAATTGATCGACAATTGTAGAATTTGATTCACATTTGCGCCGTCAAAATAATCGGGTTCATATACGAACGATTTGAACGAGACTGAATCGTGAAAAATACTTACTTCGACCTCATTGATCAGACCTATTATTTTCCCCAGGAAGGGTTTGATCTACGCGATGGATATTTGACTTTTCATGGGATCTCCATCAAATACCTCATAGAAAAATATGGTACGCCGCTCAGGGTCATGTACTTGCCAAGAATAGGTGAACAGATCAAAAAGGCCAGAAATCTTTTTAACCGGGCTATCAAGAAAAATAAGTACCAGGGCAGGTATTACTATTGTTATTGTACCAAATGCTGTCATTTTTCACATGTCCTGAGATCGGCCCTCAAGCATCAAGTCCATCTCGAGACTTCTTCGTCTTTTGATATTGATTTGATATGGAAATTATACGAGGAAGGAAAGGTGAGCAAAGCGACGATCCTTGTTCACAATGGTTATAAAACTGAAGATTATCTCTTGAAAATCCTGAAGCTTGGCGAACAGGGATTCAAGAATTCCATTTGTGTGATGGATTCTATGGAGGAGCTCGAACAGATTACCAGGGCAATAAAAAAGTCACGGTCGTCACAAAAAGTGAAGATCGGGATCCGGATGGCAGTCGATGAAGAACCTCAAAGCGCTTATTACACTTCCAGGTTGGGTATCAGGCCATCGGAAATTGTGAAGTTTTACAAAGAAAAGATCGCCAAACACCCCAATGTAGAGCTTAAAATGCTGCACTTTTTTGTGGACTCCGGAATTCGAGATAGCTTATACTATTGGGGTGAATTTCAAAAGGCTATGAAAGTCTTCGTGGCGCTGAAGAAAGAGTGTCCAGATCTTAGGGCCATCAATCTTGGTGGTGGATTCCCGATACGAAATAACCTGGGGTTCGATTTCGACTACGAATACATGATCAATGAGATCATCTCGAATCTCACATCTTTCTGCAATGATGAAGGCATCGAGCATCCGGATATATTCACAGAATTCGGAAAGTACACGGTAGGGGAGAGTGGAGCTATCATCTTTTCCGTTTTACAACAAAAACAGCAGAACGATACCGAATTGTGGTACATCGTCGACAACAGCCTGATGAATACCATACCCGATGCATGGTCCATTTTTGAAAAATTTATTCTGTTGCCGGTCAATAAGTGGGATCACGAATACACGAGGGTGAACATTGGAGGTATTAGCTGTGATCATTCCGACTACTACAATTCCGAGGACTTTAACCAACAGGTACACCTGCCTGTATATTCATCCAAGGACAAGGATCCGCTCTATCTCGGGTTTTTTCACACCGGGGCCTACCAGGATTCGATCAGCGGATATGGTGGCATCAAGCATTGCCTGATTCCTTCTCCAAAATACATCGTCATTGACAGGAATGAAAAAGGCGATTTTGTAGATTATGTTTACCGCGAAGAACAGAGCTCTGAAGACATGCTTCGCATATTGGGTTACCTGGAAAAAGAAGTAGTGGTTCAGTAGGCCTGATCATATTGTTGAATGATGACACATTACCTGAATTTTCAAGAAATCGTTCCGTGAAGACTTTTGGAGGCATTGATGAGCACTATGGTGACTTGTCCAGTGCTGCCGTGTTGCTTCAGTCTGTACCTTATGATGGTACGAGCACATGGGGAAAGGGAGCCGACAAGGGATTTGAAGCCTTCATCGAAGCTTCGGTCAACCTGGAACTCTATGATATAGAGACGGGGTCAGAAGTCTATAGGCGTGGTATTCATATACCATCACCTATAAGCGGGTACGACACCCCCGAGAAGATGTATACGGCGGTTAAGAAAAGGGCTGAAGAAATGTTAAAAATGGATAAGTTCTGCACATTTTTTGGTGGAGAACATTCCATCAGTATTGGTATAATCGAAGCCTTCAGGCATCGATACCAAGACCTGACCGTAGTGCAACTCGATGCTCATGCCGATCTCAGACCTGAATATGACGGTACGCCTTACAACCACGCTTGTGCGATGCATCTTGCCAGCCTTTCCACCAATTTGATTCAAGTCGGTATAAGAAGTATGGATGAAAGTGAGCGCAAATGGATGAACCCTGAAAAAACCTATTTTGGCTCCGCGTTACATAAAGATGACCATTGGATGGAGAAGTCTGTTTCTCAAATGACTGATAATATTTATATTTCTCTGGATTTAGACGTTTTAGACCCGTCCATTATGCCTGCCACAGGCACCCCGGAACCAGGTGGTATGGGTTGGTATGAAATTTTGTCTTACCTGCGTATGATCTTTAGATGTCGCAACGTTGTTGGATTTGATATTGTAGAATTGGCTCCCATTCCGGGCCTCCATCATCCACAATTCACGGTTGCTAAACTGTATTATAAAATGTTGTCCTATAAATATTACGCAACATGAAAAGGGGCCCTGTATCTACCTTTATATCAGAACATTTTCGTCACTTCAATGCTGCAGCATTGGTCGACGCGGCGGAAGGCTATTGCAAGCAACTTGAAAGCGGCAATAAAATGATGATCACTCTGGCAGGGGCTATGAGCACCGCAGAACTGGGAAGATCCCTTGCCGAAATGATCAGGCAGGATAAGGTACATATCATTACCTGTACTGGAGCCAACCTGGAAGAGGACATTTTCAATCTCGTTGCACACGATCATTATCTGCGCATACCGAACTATAGAAATCTTTCTGCAGTCGATGAGAAAGAGTTGCTGCAAAAACATTTCAACAGGGTAACGGATACGTGCATTCCCGAGGAAGAAGCCATGCGAAGAATAGAAAGATTGTTGGTCAGGGTATGGTCGAAAGCACATGAAGGAGGTGACCGTTTCTTTCCCCACGAGTATTTTTACCAGGTTTTTAAGGATCCTGATTTCGCTGACCTTTACCAAGGAGATCCCCGGGACTCCTGGTTGCTTGCTGCAGCGGAAAAAGGCATACCCGTGATCGTTCCGGGATGGGAAGATTCAACCTGCGGCAATTTTTTTGCTTCTCATTGCATAGACAAAAAGTATGCTCCTGATATTGTAAAAAGTGGTATCGAATACATGATGTTCCTTGCGAATTGGTATGTTGAAGAGGCGGGAAAAGAGGGCGTTGGTTTTTTTCAGATAGGCGGCGGAATAGCAGGAGATTTCCCCATATGCGTGGTGCCCATGCTGCACCAGGACCTGGGTCTTGATTCTATACCAGTATGGTCTTATTTCTGCCAGATCAGTGATTCTACCACGAGTTATGGGTCCTACTCGGGGGCCGTACCCAACGAGAAAATTACCTGGGGCAAATTGGATATTACGACGCCTAAATACATCATTGAATCCGATGCCACAATCGTTGCACCATTGATTTTTGCATATGTACTAAATTGGTAATATGAAAAAGTTGAAAAAATTCAGGGATCGCGAAGAAGAAAAAGCGTTTAAGAAAAAAAAGAAACACTCTTTGAGGAATAAGCATTTCATGGATGACGATGAAAAATGGGATGCCAAAACCTATCTCAAAAAGCATTTTGAAGAAGAGTAGTCACTTTACGGAGTCCAGCAATTTCAATATTAGTTAAAATTGTAATTTTTTCATTCCCATTGTAAGGTAGATCGCTGTAAATTATTTCATATTCACATTCCATTTGATCAATCTAAAGAGGTTACTGGATGTCTTTTTTTGACTCTGCACTTTTTCACAATCTTTTGACAGCGGCCATTGTCATGTTGATGGCATGGGTTATATCATTCTCCTTCCGCAAGATTTTCAATTCACTGATCCGCCGGAAATTTGAAAAGGACGATATAAAATCTACCAGTCTTGTATTTGTCAAGAATTCAATATCCTTTTTGGTTTTTTCAGGGGCTATCCTGTTTTTATTTTTTACTCTTGAACCATTAAAGGGCCTAGGGACAGCGGTTTTTGCATCGGCGGGCATTATAGCCGCTGTGGTGGGATTTGCATCACAAAAGGCGATGGCCAATATATTCGGCGGCGTTTTCATATTGCTTTTCAGGCCTTTTCACGTAGGGGATATCATCAAGCTTTCTGCCGAGGTGGTCGGCGTGGTGGAGGAACTCACTTTACGCCACACGGTGATCAGGGATTATGAAAACCGAAGGATCATCATACCGAATTCAAAAATCAGTGAAGAAACCATCATTAACAGTACCATACTCGACTTGAGGATCCGTCAACACTTACATTTCGGCATAAGCTACGATTCGAATATCGACAAGGCTATAGAGATCATAAGGGATGAAGCAGAACGTCACCCCCTATGCCTGGACGGCCGTTCGCCTGAAGACATCGAAGCGGGTATGCCCATCGTTATGGTAAGGGTAATCAGTCACGGTGACTTCTCCATTAATCTCAGGGCATGGGTATGGAGCGAAGACCAGGCAAAGTCATTCGAACTGAAATGTGACCTGTTGAAATCTGTCAAAGAAAGATTTGATAGGGAAGGCATTGAAATTCCATTCCCTTACCGTACCCTTGTATTCAAGGACAAGGATTCACATAGCATCCAAATAAATAATCATTCATGAGCAAACCAAGAATCGTAAAAGACTATGAAAAGCTCGAGGAAAACATCCAGGAGCAGATTAAATTAAAATACCCATATGGGTTTGACAGGCACCTCATTACTTTCAAGAATATGGAAGGCAAATTTGTCAGTGCACTGCCATTCGAAACTGACGACAGGTATTACCTGGTCAGGATGACCAAAATCGAAGCCCGCGAAATCATCGAAGAAGACGAAGATTACAACGATGACGGCGTACTTAAAAAAACCGTAAGGGAAGAGTACGAAGAAAAGTATGACGAAGCTCCGATAGATGAAGTGGATCTGGGTGGTGACGACGACGATTTCGACGACAGTGATGATGAAGAAGACGACGGATTCGAGGATGATGATTGAATGATGGGATGAATCAATTCTGTCAGATTGTTAATCCCGGTTCTTTTGAGGGACAAAACCATTGGTATCCCAAAGCCTTCAATGCTACCATCCACCCAATGGTATCGTTCTTTCTCAGTCTGTCGAAATCCAGGATTGTCGAACGATACTGTCACCTGCATCCAATGGTGAAGAAATTGCGTCTCCTGGAGATTCTGAGTGCTCAGCCGAAGTATTTCAGGTGGGCTGGTGCTGACCTGATCAATGTAACCGACGAAAAAGGCTTTCGGCACCTCGTGCTCATCGAGAACAATTCATCGCCCTCAGGGCAAAAATCTATGCCCCTGCTTGATGACAACGATGAGTTGGGTAGCTATAGAAAGTTGATAGAAAAGACTTTCTTGCCAGGTATGCGGGCTAAGCGCAACCTGCCCGAAGGGGGGCTTGCCGTTCTCTATGACAAAAATAAAATGGAGACTTCGGGTTATGCCGCGACACTGGCTCAATTGACTGGTGAACCGGTTTACTATGTTTACATGCCTAACAAGGATAGCGAACAGCACGTACGTTTTAGAGACGGAGTGTTGCACATTCTCACGGCGGACCAGCAATGGATACCGATACGTGGGGCATTCAGGTATGTAACTCAGCGTCCCTGGAACCGCATACCCATGCATACGAGGACTTATCTGTTGAACCCGGTTCTTTCATGCCTGTCAGGGGGGCGAAACAAAATGATTGCCGCCAAGGCATACGATTTATACAATGCGATGCTCGAAGGATCTGGTCTGGCCATCAATACACCTGAAACGATAAGGGATGTGTCTAAAAATGAAGTTCCTCTGTGGGTCGAGCGTTTTGGTGGCCAGGCGGTTGTGAAGGTTCCCTACAGCAATGCCGGACAAGGGGTCTATACCATTGTCGGTGGTGCTGAACTGAAACGGTTCATGGATACCGACTTCCTATACGATCAATTCATCGTGCAAAGCTTGATCGGTAATTATACATGGTCATCCACTTCCCCCAAGGGGCGACTGTACCATGTCGGCACCATTCCTTCAACCAAAGGCTACACCTATGTAAATGATCTCAGGATCATGATCAATGCCACCGAAACGGGACTGAGACCTTTATGTATCTATTCGAGAATGGCCGAAAAACCGCTATCGGACTCGATAGAAAATGTTCAGGATTCATGGAAGATGCTGGGTACCAACCTTTCCGTCAAAACCGGTGAAAATGAATGGGACAGCGATACTACGAGGTTATTGCTGATGGATCGCAGAGATTTCAACAAACTAGGCATCGGTCTGGATGACTTGATTGAAGGATACATTCAGACTGTTCTTTCCACGTTGGCCATAGATCAGATGGCTGTAAAGCTGACCAACTCCAAAGGAAAATTCAGGATGAAGCTGTTCAGATCCCTGAATAATGACCCAAAGCTGATCGATGAAATCATGCTCTCATGAACGTACTTGTGCTGACGGATCATGCAACACATAATGAGGATAACTCATTCTACGGAATTGTCAATGCACTTCTGGAGGATCCTAGAGTTGAGTCAGTATCCATTGCAACACGAGCAACATGCGACAATAGAGCTTTTTTCGAAGGAGACATATCCAATGGATTAAGGGCAATAGACTTAAATGACAAGATTTACTTTCCCTTGGGGGAGGATATTTTAACTCAGCAAAAGAGTTTTTATGTCGATGAATTTGACCTTATTTGGTTGCGACTGCCATGGCCTGTGCCCAATGTATTTTTTCAGAATTTAGCGGATTCCTTCGACCGTTCAAGGATCATCAATGATCCGCTGGGCATCATTAAAACGAGCGACAAGGCATACTTGTTGGAACTAAACCAGTGGACACCACCGATTGCGCTATGCGATCGTTTTGAAGACATCACCAAGTTCAAAAATATCTACACGTGTGTTCTAAAGCCAAGGCAAAGCTATGGTGGAAAAGGACTCGTCAAAATTGAACGGGATATGGTGTTTACAGCTGATGAAACAATGTCATATCGAGCTTTTGAAGACAGATACCGCAATCATCCCGTATCTTACCTTGCCATGAAGTATATGGAACGTGTGGACAAAGGGGACAAACGCATCGTCGTTGCCAATGAAAGAATATTGAACTGCGCACTTCGCACTCCTCCTGCCGGAAGCTGGCTTTGCAATGTATCCATGGGAGGGAAAGCTACTCTTTCTTCTCCGACTCCAGAAGAACAAGCCATGGTAGAAGCCGTGGCTCCGTTATTAAAAAGACAAGGCATATTCCTCTTCGGCCTGGACACATTGGAAGATGAAACCGGGACGAGGAAATTATCCGAAATCAATACGCTGAGTGTTGGCGGGATTGTGCCGTCTGCAGCTAATTCCGGTAAGCCATTGACAAGGTGGTTGATTGATGAACTGTTTCACTACTTGTCTTCCTGAGCATGAAGGAAACACACCATAATACACTCGACCTTGGCCGGTTTGCAAAGCAGCAACTCCATAAAGTGTGGCTGGATCTCGTTTCAGATCCTATGGGTAAACCGGTCGCAGTGCCCGTGCTCATATATCGCGGAAGGCATGAGGGTCCAGTCTTAGGTCTTACAGCTGCCATACACGGAGACGAGCTCAACGGCATTCCGGTGATTCAGCGCGTGTTCAGGGAAATCGTCAATATGGATATAGCCGGTACGCTGGTGGGCGTACCCGTGGTGAATATGCCATCTTTTCTTAGACGCCAAAGAAGGTTCATCGACGGGGTAGACCTCAACCACATCATGCCAGGACGTCCCGATGGCAATGTGAGCCAGGTCTATGCACACAGGTTATTTGAAGGGATTGTCAGGCATTTTGACTACCTGATCGATCTTCATACAGCAAGCTTTGGACGGATAAATTCTTACTATATCCGGGCAGATTTGCGTAATAAGACGTCCAAGGCATTGGCCTTATTACAACATGCTCAAATCATTGTCGACAATCCGCCCCTGGATGGAACGCTGCGTGGAGCTGCAGCTTCACTTGACATCCCTGCCATAACACTTGAAGTAGGAAATCCTAATACATTTCAACGCGGGTTTATCCGGTCAGGCATCACTGGATTGTACAATGCAATGATCTACCTGGGTATGATCGATGACGAATTGGAAGAGGCAAAAGAAGAGGCAGTGGTATGCCATTCTTCTACCTGGATCTATACCACCACCGGGGGTTTGCTGACCGTACTTCCCAATCTCACCCAGATGCTTGAAAAAGGAGAACTTATAGCCCATCAGTACGATATATTCGGCGACAAACTGAAGGAATACCATGCACCTGAAAAGGGGGTGGTGATCGGTAAAAGTACCCACCCTGTAAACCAGACAGGAGGGCGCATTTTGCATTTAGGCTTTTATTAATGGGCATTGGTCCGATGGATCGCCCTAACACTATATAAATCAATCATGAACCCGAAGAAACTCCTTCGACCCCATAAGATGATCAATCCGGAAAGGATCATCAGCAGATTCAGGGTCAAAAAAGGTCTTCCACCCGGGGCAACCGTCTTTACCGGTAAAAAGAAAGTAGAAAAAATTGCCATTCACTACCTGGAATTCAATGAGGAGACACTCACGGACGACTTACTGGATAATGAGTCCATAACGAATTATCATGAACCCGACGAAACCGTCATGCAATGGTACGACGTGCGTGGGCTCCACGATACAACAATGATCGACGACTTTGGAAAAGTTTTCAAGGTACATCCACTTGTTCTTGAGGACATTGTCGATGTCCACCAAAGACCTAAATTCGATGAATACGAACACGGCATTTACCTGTGCTTTCGGTCCCTTTTATTCGACGAAGAAAGTGAAGAAATTCATACGGAACAGCTGTCCATTTATTTCGGACAAGGCTTTCTGTTATCATTCCAGGAACAGGCATCTGATACTTTCGCCGATGTAAGGCAAAGAATTCACAATGGCCGCGGCAGGGTCCGTGCCAGGGGTAGTGATTACCTGGCTTATGCGTTGCTGGATGCGGCTATCGACCACTACTTCTTGGTCATCGAGTCCATCGAGCAGCGAATCGAGGAGCTCGAAGAAGAGATCTCAAGCGAACCTAGTGATCGCACCAAATCGAGAATCCACCATTTGAAAAACGAGATGATCAAGGTCCGTAAAGCCATTTCACCGCTGCGAGAAGCAATAGGCCAATTTGCCAAATCGGACCATGAGTTCATCGCCGACAGAACACAGGTATTTGTACGGGATGCTTACGATCACACGATTCAACTTATGGATATTGTAGAGACTTACCGGGATACCTTGTCAGGGTTGCAGGATCTATACATTTCCGAACTCAGCTTCAGGATGAACAAGGTCATGCAGGTTCTCACCATTGTCACCACGATTTTTGTTCCGTTGTCATTCCTAGCCGGTGTCTATGGTATGAATTTTGAACACATGCCCGAGCTGAAATACCGCTACAGCTATTTTATCCTGTTGGGTGTCATGGCATTGGTAGGAATCGGAGCCCTGATACTGTTTAAAATTAAAAAGTGGCTTTAGCCTCAGCGCTGTTGCACTGCCTTCATTCAAGGGTGATTGGCGGGGTCGTGAAGGTTCAATTCATACCTGTTTTCTTGAAGTACGGGTATGATGAATCCTATCAATTGTTCGAGTGACCACCCAAGCAGTTCCGCACCACGGATGCATTCTTCCCTGTCTACGGTGGCTGCGAATGTGGCAGTTTTGAACTTTTTCATGACGGATCTCACCTTAATACCTTCTATCCGTGTAGGCCTGATCAGGCAAGAGGCGACTATAAATCCGGTGATTTCATCTGCCGCTACGATGGCCTTATCCATCATCGTCACCCTGGGAACATCCCATTTGGTATAGTGCCCTGAAATGGCATGGGCAATTTCTTCTTGTTCTTTATCCTTCATCAGCTTCACGATTACACCCGGGTGTTGGTCGGGATACATTTCATAATCAGCGTCGTGGAGCAACCCGGTAATGGCCCATTTTTCTTCGTCTTCTCCAAAATGAGTGGCCAAAGCTCGCATGACCAGTTCAACGGTTCTTGCATGCCTTAAAAGCGAATCGCTCTTCGTCATAGAATGCAATATTTCCCTTGCTTCATCAATCTTCATAGTCGTCCAATTCTAAATTCATGGATGTTGTCGTTGTGAATGTCCTATGTCCGAAAGTATGAGGCACCATTGACGTCGAATATTCCTCCGGTCATCCACTGGTTGGCTCGTGCCATCAGATACACTGCCTGAGCGACTTCTTCCGGTGTCGCCACGCGGTTCATTGGGCTCTGTGCTTTTATTATTTCACCTGAAGCACCTTGAAGGCGCGAATAGGCCATATCGGTCTCTACGAATCCTGGTGCTACTGCACCTACAAAAATGCCGTAAGAAGCGAGCTTGTGCGCTAATGACTGTGTTAAAGAGTTGAGTCCTGCCTTGCTGGCACCATAGGCTGGTTGGTCGGGCTCACCCCTGAAAGCTCCCCTGGATGTAACATTGATGATTTTCCCGTGACCTTGCCGGATCATCCATTGTGCTGCCTGGAAAGCCACGTTGGCCGGGCCGACGAGATTGGCGGCAAGCACCTCCTTCCAGGCCTTTTGCCATTCCTCGTAAGAGGCTTTGTCAACGGGATGGTGGTACCCGATACCGGCATTGTTGATCACGATATCCAAAGAGCCGATCTTTGCGCTGCATTTCTCAAATAATTCTTCTACTTCACCAGGATTCGTCACATCACATTTTTGCAGAGTATGTCCATGGCCGTCGAGGCTTCTTAAAGTTGCCAAAGCTGCTTCTTCGTTGGATTTGTAGACAACGGTCACGCGACCACCTTTGGAAGCAAAGATGTGGGATATGGCTCGTCCTATTCCTCGGGACCCGCCAGTCACTACGATGTTTTTATTCTTAAGGGACATGATTCACTCGCGGTAATAGATCTTCATCACGGATGGATAAATTGTAGTATCTCTTAGGGCATCCATTAAGGTAAATGTATGTCTCATCGTACTTTTATCAACGACAGCATCACCGCATTCGCACTTATAGATGTCTCCCGGAGCTTTTACCGTCAAGGAATATTCCAAGCTGCCCATGAACATTTCCAGCATTCCCATCATTTCTTCCGCGTCGAAATCTTCGACAGAATCCTGGCCCATCATTTCGGAGAAAAGTGCCGGATCTGAAAAGTCCTTTCTGCCCAGCGATATCAAGCCGGGCTCCCACTGGATATCCGGTGTCTGGAATGATTCGATGGCTCCAAACTCACCTTGTTCGCCAGAAGCTCTCTCCAGGGAGTCCAAAGTGCCCAATAGAGCATAGGTCTTTTTCAAATCCTCTGTGGACGAGAATGCAACATCCACACCGAATGTCATGGACTGCGTCGAGCTGTCGGTATTGATCCTGATGTACATGTTTTTTAATAATTCAGCATTCGACATTTCAGCCAGGATACTATCCGGAACGGTTTCATAAAGCCTGAATATAGTGTCACTTGACATGCTGAACATGTCATCACCAAATCCTTCCGTTTCTGTTCCATACATTTCGGACAGTCCGCCAAAATCGCTCATGGTAATAGAAAAACTGCTTTGTCCTGAACCATTGCTTTCAAAAACATAAGACTCTTCAATGGACTCGCAGGAGGCGATGAAAAGTCCAAGTGCGATAATGAAAAGGATGTATTTTATTGGCATAATAAGAGGTTCTATTTAAAGCCCATAAGCTTTCATGTAATCCAGTGTCACCTGGGTCAATGCTTTAACACCGGTGATCATACCTGTGTCGTCGATGTAGAAATCGGGAGTATGATGGGGTGGGGCATCTTCAGGTGCCACGTCTTTCGGTGTTCCTCCCGTAAACCAAAAAAGTCCAGGCACCTCCCGGGCAAAAAATGAAAAATCCTCTGCACCAGTGATAGGTGGTACAACGTGGACATTGTCCTCACCCGCAGCCTTGAATAGCGAGGGCAGCATCCGTCGTGTAAGTTCGGGATCATTTACTGTGACAGGGTAACCCACATCGATGGTTACTTCGGCTGTGGCACCTGCACTTTGAGCAATATTGACGGCCGTCGTCCTGATTTTATCGTGAATGATACCCTGCATTTCGGTATCGAGGGTTCTTATCGTTCCTATCATCTCAACTTCTTCCGGGATGATATTGGCGCGCAATCCGCCTTTTATTTTACCAACGCTGATCACAGCAGCTTCCTTGGTCAGTTCGGTTTGGCGGGCTATGATGTTATTCAGACCTTGGACGATCTGCGAAGAGACAGTGATCGGATCAATTCCACCCCAGGGCCGCGAGCCGTGCGTCTGTTTGCCTTTTACCTTAATGACAAAGCGATCCGAAGCTGCCAAAAGGCTACCCACCCTGTAATTGATGTGACCGACGGGCAGCCCCGAAGATATGTGCTGGCCAAAGATTACCTCGACACCGTACTTGTCCAAAAGGCCCTCCTTTATCATGAGAGCAGCACCACCTTCTTCACCGGGAGGAGCTCCCTCTTCTGCAGGTTGAAAAATGAAGACGACCTTACCGGTTAATTCATCCTTCATTTCGGTAAGGATTTTGGCTGCCCCCAGTAGCATCGCAATGTGTGTGTCGTGACCACAGGCATGCATGACCCCTACATCTTCACCGAGATAGGTGGAACGCTCTTTCGAAGCGTACGGAAGAGGAACCCTTTCTGTCACCGGCAATCCATCTATGTCGGCGCGCAGTCCAATGACCGGACCGGGTTTGCCGGTATCGAGCAGACCCACTACGCCGGTTAAGGCCACGCCCGTTTCTACTTCAAGGCCCATTTCCAACAGTATTTCAGCAATCTTTTCCGCAGTACGGTACTCACGATTGGATAATTCGGGGAATTGATGAAAATGGTGGCGCCATTCCACTACGTTTTCCTGTACATCCGAAGCTTTTTTTGTAATGGCATCCTGTTGAGCCGGCAATATTCCAAATGACACAATCAACAGGCTTAGCAGGAGTATCGGAGACTTCATTATTTTCTGTTTTAAGCGCCTAAAATAATCTTATTATTTGTGAAATGCGGACTGGAAATGTATTGCTCACAGCCCAGGTACAAATGATAAATGATGAATTAATAATTTTCCATGATTATCTCTAATCCCTCAAAGGCCCGTTTTTTTCCGATCGCAAAGTTCTAATGAATTATCCTGCAATTGTATCGAACGATGCGTGAATGGCTTCTGAACATAAAGGATATTGTAAAACAAAGGGTTATATATTGAAATATTATCAAATTGTGATTCTTAATATGTAATTTCTACTTAACTTAAAGGTTGATTCCCTAAAAAACTTTTTTAGAGGCCGGGAAGTACCAAAACGATGAATTAATCGTCTAAAAAACGAATCATAAATTTTAAAACTAAATAATTGCACTATGAGCAAATTCGATGAATGCATGGATACATACGCTGCAGAATTCAAAAAATTAGGTATCAAATACGATACTGGCCTTCTTACAAAGGTCGCTAAGGGCTGCGGACCTTCCATTTACAACCGTGATGCTTCGAAAGTATCATCAGGCGACAAGGCTGAATTAGAACGGGTAAAGAAAAATTTCCTGATCAAAAAACTGGGTTTGAAGGACGGCCCTACCCTGGACAAGGCCATTGATGCCGTCGTGGACCAGTTTGGAAGCTCCAACAGAAATAAATACCGCGCCATGTTTTACTACCTCCTGGTAAAAAAACTAGGCAAAGAATCGGCTTATAAATAAAAGCTGCCAATTGGGTGCTCCACAAATTAAGTTGTGGAGCATTTTTTTATCTTTCACCTATGATATACCGCATCATCTCTTATGCCTTGATAGCCATGGGTGGGTTTTACATAGGCAGATTTCTAGCTCACCTCAATGATATCAATGATCACCATCTTTTCATTGCGTCACTTGGTATCAGCACTCTTCTCATTGGCATACTCAACTACGTGTATATTTTCGAAACTCCGTCATCGCCAATTCCTAAGATCCTTCTCCTGGCCTCGAATGGGCTTTTCATCGGTTTCATGATCTTGCTGATTACATCAAAATCGGACGACCTGCTTCCCTCCTATATTACCCTGGCATTGGTATTGATTTCTTCTATTATGGTATTGAATAAAAAAGTTTCCTAAATTTCGTCGTTCGCTCCTGCGTCCGGACATCATAAACTTTTACAGGGATATATGGTAATGATAAAAACCAGATTCCCTGCTCCAGCCCAGCTTTTCGTATAATCTCTGTGCCTCCAGATTATTGGACTCTGTCTCGAGATGGAGACGAATGGCACCATGGGAGCGAGCAAATTCGGCTGCCTTGTTCATCAATGCGGTCGCGATGCCTTGGCCCCTGTAGGTGGCAGCTACAAACAGGTCGTTGAGCACAAAAATCCGCGCCTGGCTCACCGAGGAAAACAGTGGATAAAGCAATGTAAAACCCATCCCCTTGCCGTGAACATCGAAAGCGATGAAAACTGTAGCCTCACCATTCTGGAGGCGCCGAAAGAGAAAATCGCGAAATCTGGGGAGATCGGTTTTGCCCCTGTAAAAAGTGATATAACCTTCAAAAAGAGGTAGCAGTTCGTCGATATCCGCTAATGTTGCCTGTCTGATGAGCATGGGTCTCGCTATTGAACAAATGGCAGTATCATGACAGCGTTTTGCATCATTCGCGACGGACCTCTCCAGAACATCCTGTACTGGGTGTTGTCGACTAAAAAAACGACTTTTCCGCGACCCAGGCGAGAGACGCCTGCAAAGGTATTTCCTGCCAGCAACTGTAAGTTTTCTTCAGACGCATAACCAGCGGCAAGCAGTTGTGAAGAATCGTCGGCATATCTCCCCACCGATTCCAACCGCAGTTGTGGCAGCAGACCGTCGATATCGAATTTGAGAGAATAGAGTGATCTTTTCATTCCAAATGCCAGCGGATGAGTGACATCCACCTGTGCATTGAGAGCTGCACCAGGAATGCGTTTCTTTCCGAAGTATTCATCTCGGTCTTCAAACCTGAGTATTTTCCCGGTCCTGCTTGTATCCTCGGGTGACTTGATGGTCTTTACCGGTGTAAGTCCTTTCCCATCGCCAGAATCCGTGAATAGCACTGCAGCCTCTTCGGTGGCTAC
>JBFKOL010000014.1:0-30079 GCA_041628815.1 Saprospiraceae bacterium
ACAGCTGCAGCGTCAACGGGACAGGGATGAGATGCTCGAAGATTTTATTGCTGCTCACGCCTATCTCAAGGCTCATCCGGAGTGTACAGGCCGTGTTGGGGTGGTAGGTTTTTGTTTTGGAGGCTGGATCTCCAATATGATGGCCGTGAGGATTCCCGACCTGGGTGCTGCAGTACCCTTTTACGGAGGGCAGGCGCCAACAGAAGACGTTCCTATGATAAATGCCCCCTTGCTACTTCAATTTGCCGAACTAGATCAGCGTGTCAACGCCGGTTGGCCCGAATATGAAGTCGCCTTAAAGAAACATGGTAAGAAGTACCAGGCTTATTTCTATCCTCAGACCAACCACGGGTTTCACAATGACAGCACACCCAGGTTTGACCAGGAAGCTGCAAAACTGGCCTGGGCAAGGACGGTTTCATTTTTTAATGAACATTTGAGAGAAGGCAAGTAGGTTCTTAGGTGGAATTGAAACATTTTCCTCGGTTCCTTGAAAAGCAGTGGTGGAAATCAGGAGAAATCCATTATTTTACTGCTCTCCATTATAGTTTGGATATGTATCGACTGACTCATGAAAAATCGTCATTAAGCACCATTGCTTGCCTGCTCTTTTGCCTTTCTGTTTTTTCTCTTGATACCGGCCTGGGTCAGGATGTAGTCTTACCAGCGAGCTTCTACGAGGAAATGAAATGGCGCAATATTGGTCCTGCGAGGGGTGGACGCTCGTTGGGATGTGCAGGAAGTCCCGGTCGTCCATTTGAATACTATTTCGGTGCCACCGGGGGAGGTTTGTGGAAAACGACTGATGGAGGACAGGAGTGGTTTCCAGTCACCGACGGGCAGGTAACATCTTCATCAGTGGGTGCAGTAGCTGTTGCAGAGACAAATCCCGACATTGTCTATATCGGCATGGGTGAGGTACAGCTCCGGGGAAGTATCACGCAGGGTGACGGAGTATACCGGTCGCGTGATGGTGGAAACACTTGGAGGCATTTGGGTCTTGAGGAGACACAGGCCATATCCAGGATCAGGATCCACCCTACGAATCCCAATATCGTTTACGTTGCCGCCCTGGGCCATCCTTATGGCGACAATGAAGAGCGCGGCGTATACCGATCCACCGATGGCGGCAACACGTGGAAAAAAGTGTTGTATGTAAGCGACAAGGCAGGAGCAGTAGACCTCGTCATTGATCGCACCAACCCCAAAATTCTGTATGCGAGTACATGGCAGGTTTACAGAAAGGCATGGAAAATGTGGGGTGGCGGACCCGATTGCAAGTTGTGGAAATCTCTTGACGGGGGTGAGACGTGGATAGACCTTACCTCTAACCCAGGAATGCCGGAAGGCCCAATTGGTAAGATTGGAGTAGCAGTCTCTCCTGCCAACCCCGACAGGGTATGGGCCATCGTCGAAGCCAACGAGGGGGGAGTGTTTCGTTCTGACGATGGAGGATGGACTTGGACCCATCTCAACGACGAAAGAAAATTGCGTCAGAGGGCTTTTTATTATTCACGCATTTATGCGGATCCCTGGGATCCTGAAACGGTCTATTGCCTGAATACTGGCTTTTACAAATCAACCGATGGCGGAAAAACATTCGACACCGTCATAAGAGTCCCTCATGGTGACAACCACGACCTTTGGATTGATCCAAATGATCCGATGCGAATGATCAATTCCAACGACGGAGGAGGCAACGTGAGCTTCAATGGAGGCCAGACCTGGACCGAACAAGATTATGTGACCACACAATTCTACCATGTCACGACGACTTCCGATGTGCCTTACCACGTAGCGGGAGCTCAACAGGATAATTCGACCCTTGCAATGCCCAGTGATGGATGGGACCATATGCAAGCCAGGGGCCCCAACCACGGGTGGTACTATGCTGTCGGTGGGGGAGAAAGCGGGTATATCACGCAACACCCGAACAACCCGGACATCTTCTACGCAGGCAGCCAGGGTGCCTTATTGACCCGATATGACAGGAGCAACGGTCAGATTCGGGATATCCAGGTTTATCCCAGATTTTTTTCTGGAGAACCTGCCGAGGCGCTTCCTGAACGATGGCAATGGACATTTCCCATTGTTTTTTCACCTCTTGACCCTGATGTCCTTTATACCTGTTCGCAGCATGTTTGGAGAACAAGAAACGACGGTCAGAGTTGGGAGAAGATCAGCCCTGATCTGAGCTATGCGGATCCGGAAACCCTGGGAAAAACAGGAGGGGTCATCACTATGGATATGAATGGCCCGGAAATTTATGCTACCGTTTTTGCACTCGCTCCTTCATACCACGACATCAACACCCTTTGGGCAGGATCGGACGACGGTAAAATCCACATCACAAGGAATGGAGGGCAGTCATGGAATGACATTACGCCACCGGATCTGCCCAAGTATTCGCGCGTCAGCATAGTGGAAGAATCTCGGCATTCAGCGGGAACTCTTTATGTGGCCGCAAATCGCTACCAGGTTGACGATAGGCAGCCTTATGTATACAGGACTACGGACTATGGTAAAACGTGGACAAAGATTATTGACGGTATCGCCAATGGTCATTTTGCCCGCGCCGTGAGAGAGGATCCCGTGAGAAAGGGCCTTCTCTTCCTTGCCACAGAGCATGGTGTTTACCTCAGTTTTAATGCCGGCGATTCATGGCAACGTATTCAATTGAACCTGCCTGATACGCCTGTCAGGGACCTTGTAATCAAAGATGATGACGTTGTTTTGGGTACGCATGGGCGCGGTTTCTGGATACTTGACGATATTCGTCCATTGCGTCAGATGAAGCCTGATGATTTTGCCCAACCATTGGTCGTTTTTCAACCTGCCGATGCGATCAGAGGAGTCTATGACGCCGTTGTACAATACCACCTCAAAGAAAAAGTGGACAGCGTTCGAATAAGCATTCGCGACCAATCTGGAAACTTGGTGGGAGAATTCACAGGTAAAAAAGAAAAATGGACGCCCGATCCCAATTTGCCTTGGTGGAGAAGGGGCGGTTCAACAAGTCCCACAACTGCCAAAGGATTGAACAGGTTCGAATGGGATTTGCGATATCCGGGCGCCGTCACTTTCGACGGTATGATCATCTGGAGTGCCCGGCCTGAAAGAGGCCCCAAAGCTCCTCCGGGAGATTATACAATCACGGTGGAAGCAGGAGGGCAAAGTATCTCCAGAACTTTCAAGATCGTGATGGACCCTAATATCAAAGGTATCACGGCAGAAGATATGCAAGAACAGTTTGAGTTTGCCTCACAGATCAGAGATAAGACCAGCCATACCAATCGCATGGTGATCGAAATCCGAAGGGTCAGGAAATCTCTAACCGGTATGAACGACCCTGCTATTGAAGCCGCAGTCCGGGAATATCTCGATGGTCTTGCCGCCGTTGAAGAGAAGCTGTATCAGGTCAGAAACCAAAGCAACCAGGATCCCCTTAACTTCCCGATCAAGCTCAACAACCGATTTGCTTCACTGCGAAGGTCTGTTGAAAATGGGGACGCCCGTCCAACGAACGGTGCCTACCGGGTTTTTGAGGAGTTGTCGAGTGAATTAGAAGGTTATATAAATGACATTAATGAATTGAATATAAAACACTTAGATAAAATAAATAAAGTATTGCTTGATAAAGGGTTAGGCGTTTTGGAGGTAAGGTTTGAATGAAAGGTTGACGGTAGTCGGTAGTCAGTTATCGGTAGTGGGTTGTTAATAACAAATCAAACCGCTTAAACCCCGAACTACAACGCTCACGCTGCGAGTTTAGGGCACGCCAATAAACGAATTAAACTACATAATCGGACTAAACTACTTAAAATCACCATGTCAAATCTATTGCTTGAACATATAGAGGACCTCACCAAACTCCTGCAAAAACAGAAAATCGGGGATGTATTGAAGAAGATGCGGGATTTTACCATAAGTGGCAGTGCTGAAAGGAGAAATGCCATTACCATTTTTTCGAGCCGGTGGAGCGAAATTCAACACAAGGATGCGCTGGATCTCTCGACCCGTGAAGACATCAAGGTTGAAACACACAACTTAATGATGGATCTCCTTAAATTTTTTGAATCGGAACGTACCCGTATCGAAATGCAAGAAACGGAACATGGTGAAGAATTGACAAAAAGTCAAGGAACCGGGAGGAGTAGCCAAAAAAAGCTAAATTGGCAAGAAACAACAGAATCAATGAACGTCGGTAAAGAATTGAGAAATGCCATGTCGGATCTGTATGACGACATGGGAGAAGTAAAAATGGTTGCTGAAGACATCGGTGTCGATTTAGGCAGGATCAATACCACGGGTACCGTGGAAATGGCCTGGAGAGAAGTGATCAAGGAGGCAGACAAGCAATCCTTGACCATGGAATTGGTGGTTTATGGATTGAGTGATTATGGTGACGATGCAAGACTGAAGGCAATAAAGGCATTTTTAGAAGGATCCCCTATTGTTCCGGATCCTCCTCCAGATCCTCCTCCCGTGATACCTCGTACCGACGAGGTACAAAAAGCCAAGGTTTTCTTTTCCTACGCCTGGGGCGACAGCAGGGAGGAAGGTGAAAGCCGCGAAAAGATCGTAAATGATTTGTATGATTCGTTAGAAACCGATGGCATCGATGTCATCAGGGATAAAAGAGACCTTAGTTACGGGGGCCTCATAAGTAAATTCATGACTGATATTGGATCCGGCGACCTGATTATTGTTTTCATCAGCGACAAATATTTGCGCTCTCAATACTGTATGCATGAGCTTATGGAAATTTACCGCAATACAAGAGGAGACCGGGTTGAATTTGCTGAACGCGTATTACCTGTTGCCGTTGAACGAGTCAAACTGAGTGATCCGATGGTTTTGGGAAAGTACTTGGATCATTGGAAGGAAGAATATAAAAAGTGGGAAGATTTTACCAGCCAAAGACTATCGGACTTGGGTGAAAGTCAAACCGATCAGTTCCATCGTATTCGTAAAATCAAACAGAACTTCGGAGACCTTACGGATTATCTCAGGGATATCAATTCGAGTTCTCGCGATCTGCTCTCTCAGGGTGACTTCGCGCTTGTTAAAGACGCGATCAGATCAAGGCTGGACACCTGAGCCGGATCTTTTTCGACAAGGATTAAAATGTCATTGGGTCGTTAGTGACTTATATTGTATATTCAGACGAGAAAAACACTGCATTCATGGCCGCCTTCCTGCCTGCCCTGCGTAATACACTCGTCAGGCTGTATGACGAAGTGAAAAGCATCGAAGTTGTTTCTGACGATCTTGGCGTTGCAAATAAACGAATTCCCTGGCAGAACGCTGCAGTAGTCGTCTGGCATGAGGTCCTCAAGGAGTTCAGGAAAATAAAGGGTTCTGAGGAAATTGGAATTTATGAGCCCCTCCTCGAAAGAGTACGCTCCGATTATGCCAGGGATAGAGAGCTGATCGACCTCGAGAATGAAGTCAGAGGTATGCCCAATGAGCTTGAGCAGCATCTTCAGCGCATAGGGCTTGACCTGGACAAAATTGGTCCACTCGATCTCGTGAACTGCAACAGGAATAAGGAAGCCACTGAATTCTGGAAAAACAAGGATACCCTTTTTGCCAAAACAGGCTTGTGCACAGTGGTCATGTTTGGTGACCAGTACGATCACCCTGCCGCGCTTGCCGAAAGGTTTGTCCTGGAATACATCAATGAACTCAAAGATGATGTGCATGCCGTTTACATAGATCGACATCCGGGAGAAACGAGGATCAAAACCCATGTATTGGACAACAGGACGGAAGAGGGGCTACGAAATAACCTGCAAGCTTATCTGGAAAAGATGGCCCTTAACAGGGATTTGTCCAAATTCACAGCCCTTGCTCATGTCTTTGAAGTAGATGTGGATGCCAGTACCGACATAGGTGCCGGCGTATTGAAAGAAAGTGTCGAGATCTTTGAAACATTTGCCAGGGAACACGCTGCCCTTAATCTGTTGTTTCTGGCAGTACCCACGGGGGACCCCCAGGTAGTGCAGTCTTTCCGTGAAGTAGCAGATGATTTGTCGGGCATTGGGACATCGACTACTATCCTCGACAAATTGCAGGTGCTCGGTAGTGATGACATCGAGAATTGGTTTGCCAAGAACGGGGCTGACCAGGTGGAAACTATTGGGGCTTACCTCACCCAGTTATTCGAACTGGAGGGGTTAAAATCGTCCAAAGCCCAGTGGGAGAAAGAAAAAAAACTGGCTATGAAGTCCATGGAAATTGTTCAGGAGCAAGTATTCAGTTTTGCATTAAAAAGCGAAACAAAAACCAACTAATCAACCAGTATGGAGCTGTTGGATAGAAACAGTTTTCTGACGCGTAAAAAGGTCTTACTTGTGGTACTGGCAGGTGTGGCAATCCTGGTGATCGCACTCTTATGCCTAAAGCCTCCCTATTTCGACAAGTTCAATCCCGACGCTCTTACCTGGGGTAATCTGATCAAAAATTTTGGAGATGGACCATCATTGATGTCGCTGGTCATGAAGGGCTTCGACGAGTTCTGGGAATTCGTATCGGAGCATTTTCCTGGCTGGTGGGCCCTTGTCTATGCAGTCATTGCATTTGCCATCCTTCAACTCATTAAAAAGAAGGTTGAAGAGATCAAGAGTCGAAAACCTTATTTCTGGTCGTCCAATCAGCATGGATTCAGCGATAGCGGAATCTTTCAACCACTAAACGGGTTGCTGGGCACGCTGAAGGATGTGCTTCCATTTGTTAAAAAAATGGTCGATAAAGATTTCAAAGGATTGATAGAGGGTGGGGCTCAATTATTCGATGGCACTCAAAAGCATAATTACCTGTTTCTAATCGACGAACATGCGCCCAACGATCATTTCGGGCGGTTCTGGGAGTCATCAACAAGGCAGTTTGAGAAAAATGCTTTAAAGACAGACCGGTTTTTTTACAATGGTGATGCCAGACTTTTCTACAGCAAAGATCAAACTGAAGGATTGGGGATTGAGGACCTCAAAGGACTCTACGGCGATTCAATTCTTGTGGTGATAGGGGATGGGTACCAAATGTTGGACGTTGATGGGGGTGATCTTTGTACATGGACCTCGACATTTGAAAGCTGGGAGGTGAGGTACCTTATGACACCCAGAAATCCTCATTCCTGGGATAGGCGGGAAAACAGGCTCATGGGGCTTTTTCACGTCCTACCGGCAGATCCGGGGCAATTGGAATTGCTTGGATACACACCGAACGATAAAGAAAAGGTTGAACCGAAGACAGGGGAAGATGATTTCCTGGTGGATTATCACAGCAGTACTTTCAATGCTGAAAATTTGTGGAAATATTTCGACCAGCCGACCGTCGAATGGATACAGGCATGTGCTCTTCATCACCAGCTTGATTATCCCTTGACCATAGAATTAGGTCAACAGGTATTTTCCAGGTATCAAAGGACATTGACATTGCACGACCTTTACAGGGTTTGCCAGATTTGGTGGTTCAGGACTGGTATAATACCTCCTGATATCCGTGCTCGGCTATCTAAAAAACTGGATGAAGAAGGCGACAAGAACGGTATTCGCCGCTGGCTCAGGTTCAAATTCCCCATGCTTCGTCCGCCAGAAGGATCCTATGCAGGAGATCAGTTCACTGAATCTGAAACCATCAACGAGTGGTTTGACCCTTCGTTTAACCTGACTTGGAAGTATCGCAAGGTGATCCGCAAACGGTTGAACCGCATTTACTCTTCGGGACTGTATCCGAATATTTATCTTACTCTTGTAGACGGCCCTCACAACAGGATATCCCGTATTTTTCCTGTCAAATGGCGGTACTGGATCTTTAATTATGGCTATTCGGGACTGGGCGTTACCCAGTTCGTACGAAACGTGATATACAGTTTTTTGGCCGCGACTATCATGGGTTCGATTTTCGTATTGATTTTATGGTTGTCACAAGGAGAAGGAGAAGGAGATGATCCTGCAACCGCGAGTGTTGTAGAGACCGTATTGCGAATTCCCGTGCCTGAGACTGATTCGATCACTTTGCACATACCCGGAAAACGAGGTGCACCCGTGAGAGGAATGATTCCAGGGGTGACCATTCGTTCTCCTTTTCGATTGAAGTATGACGGCAAAGACACCAGGGTGTTCAGGTCTCGTCCCGGGCAAAAGGATTCGTTGTCCTTTACTGCCGTCGGCGACCAGGTGAGCAACGATGTAATGGTTGAATTGAGAGACACGCTGTTTTTTGAGATCGGAGGAGAGGTCAACATCACCCTTTGGGATGAAGTGCCCGTCTACTTGTTGGCGCCGGTGAAAGATTCTGTCCAGGTTGAAATCGAGGTTCCGCTAAGAACCACGGATACCCTTACCCACTACGTACAGCTTTTCCTTCCGCCCAGAAAATTTCCTCCTTGGGGACCTTTCAACCCACCTCATCCGATCACAAGGCCTGGGCTTTCCAAGGTGGATACGGTATGGGCCGATCCGGAAAAGGAGGTTATCTGGAAAAGAGATACGATCGATAAGGAGATTCCTGTAGTGCTTACCGTATGGGACACTTTGAGGGGACCTGTAGAGCGGATCACCATTGAAATACAAGATACCATTGTAGATACTGCCGTGATTATAGTCCCAGTGCCGGGTGTTACACGCATAAAGCTCAAAAGGGATACGATTCGTGTGCCGGATGGAAATACCAGATGGAAGACAAAAACAGACACCATCTATGTGCGAGATACTGTAGAGGTGGCCGTACCTGGTCGAGATTCGATCATCCGTGATACAATTGTCATTATGAACAGCGTGCCTTTCATTATCCCAATACCAAAACCTATTGATACCCCGATGCGGCGACAGGTCATCATATCCGGTATTTTCAATCAATGCGACGACACAGAAATAGTCAATAGCCATTTTTTCAAGGGCTTCCGGGTGCGAGGCCAGAGTCCGGTCCTATTCCCGGGACTGGATGGAAAATTTGACTTTACTTATCTGGGATACCAGGGTGATGAATTGCATTTGGATGTAGAGCCCCCCTATTACGTTGTTGACGGACCCACCGTTTTGCAAATAAACAATACAATTAATGTTGAAAGTCGATTGACGGTGGTCGATTCCAGTTATTTCAGGCCATTCATTACGGTTTTAGGAAAAGTGAAGGTGGCCGGTATGGTTTCCATCAACGACAGCCTGCAGCTGGGAGATTTAATGACGGTGGATTCTCTTTCAAGGGATCTCACCATCGAATTGATCAATGGACCTCCACCTTATGGAGAAATTGCTCATCATGAAGGATTCTTCCTGCACCTATTATACGATCTGAAATTTTGTGAATCCAGGATTAGGATCAACTTCAGGGACGAGCGCGATACCATCCTCAATCTAAGGAATTATGCCATTGGTGGAGATAACAGAATAGATCTGGCGAATATTGAAATGTAGCTATATACAAAAAAAATACCCCGGATATGGATGTTCCCGGGGTCTGATCTGTTAAAAGATTGATGCCTGGTCTATTTTCAGGTCACATCACCAATTCATTGGGCCAGTGGTTCATCGCGTCGACGATACCACCCATAATAGCAAGAGTCACCGTCCAATAGCCAATATTGATCCACATTCCTTTCCATGATTGCTGCTCGAACAAACCATTGGTGATGAACAGGGGCATCACAATGAATACGCCTGCTATTGCTCCATGGGCTGCGCCATGCGTAAAAGTATCATAGATACCCTCCTGCCCCGGACCATTATTCCAATTCAGCAGGAAAAAGCTCAACAATACAGCCATTACAAAAGACAAACCGAAAGTCAGGCCCATATTGGCTTCCTTGGCTTTTTCCTCAGTCATGCCTACTGCTGACATCCAGGCGGTACCGAAAACTTTTTGATGGTACCAGATAAAACCCATGACCAAAGGCGTCAGGGCACTCAAAAGAATTGACAACCAATTTACTTCCATTGTACAGGTTTAATAAGTGAGTAATAAAAGAAAGATAAGCAAATTTGACCGTACGACCTCCACATGCCCGGTCCGATAGAGGGTTCTGTATAAGCTGTTGACGGTTCTATCCGATCATAAGTAATGAATACCAAGAAGATCATTGGTCAATTGAATGTTGGCCACTTGTTAACGGTTTATTCAGCGGGTCGAAAGGTAGTTTTGTGGAAAGAGTACTATATTAAGAAAACATGAAAATCCAGTATGTCCTCACCCTGATTGGAGGCATTTACGGCTTTTTCCTTGCCAATGCATGTTCTTATCAGGTAACACTCGAAAGGGGTATGGTGATCAACCGTTCCGTTTCAGTACGTCCCGGAACCTATGTTCTTGGTGCATCAGACAGCATGAGTTCACCTGTTTTGACAATAGAAGGAAATGACATCGTCGTGGATTTTAACGGTGCAGAGGTCATCGGTGATGATAGGAGAACCAGACAGGATCTTTTTGAGGGACTGGGGATCGTAGTTCAAGAAGGAAGCAACATTACCATAAGGAATTTATCGATTCGCGGATTTAAAGTTGGATTGCTCGCCAAAGATGTAGATCACCTTGTTATTGAAAACAGTGACTTCAGTTACAACTACCGGCCAAGGCTCAAAAGCATACGCGAGCGTGAAGATCTTTCTGATTGGCTGTCATATCACAACAATGAATCAGACGAGTGGTTTCGCTACGGAGCAGGGCTGTACTTGAAAGATTGTGACTTCGCCGTGGTGAGGTCCAATACAGCTTCACAAAACCAGAATGCACTTCTCATGGTAGGATGTGATTCCTCGATGGTTTACAACAATGTATTCACCTTCAATTCAGGCCTCGGTATAGGCATGTATCGATGTTCGGATAACAAAATCATGCACAACTGTCTTGATTTCAATGTAAGGGGTTACAGCCACGGGATCTACCAGCGCGGTCAGGATTCGGCTGGGTTGTTGGTCTATGAGCAATGTATGCGCAACGAATTTTCCCACAATTCAGCCACCCATTCCGGGGATGGCTTTTTTCTTTGGGCTGGGCAACATACGATGGACACTGGAGAAGGCGGTTGCAATGATAATTTGATTGCCTATAATGACTTTTCCTACGCACCGACCAATGGCATTGAGGTGACTTTTAGCGCCAACATCATCCATCACAACAAGCTTGAAGAATGCAGGTACGGGATATGGGCGGGATACAGCCACCACACGGACATCAGGTACAACGACTTTTCAAACAACGAGTTCGGGGTCGCTTTTGAGCATGGCAACAACAATACCATCGCGTTCAACATGTTCAATGGCGATGAGACAGGCATAAAACTCTGGGAACGCGAGCAGCAGCCCGCCGATTGGGGTTTTTCACAAAAACGCGATGTGAGCAGCAGAAATTATCACCTTTACAGGAATGAATTTGTGGATGTCAAACGACCTTTTGATATAGAATCAACGGCAGAAGTGGACAGTACCCGTGAAGTTCCGGAAATGACGGTCAGCGCAACCCAACTCGACGATGGCATGGATGCCAAAGGCCTGATGCAACAGACGGGCCGCGACAAGATCATGGTAAACGAATGGGGCCCCTACAATTTTGAATATCCTTTACTTTGGTTGTATGAAAAGGACAGTATGAGGCACCACTTTCGGATTCTTGGGCCACGGGGAACCTGGTCGCTTGGCGAAGTGACCGGATTCCAAGATATCGACAAAAAATCGGGAAATATGAATGAAATACTCACGGCCATACGTTCGGATGAATCGGATTTGCTCCGCATCGAAATGCTATTTTCAGGAAAGGACTTCCAGGATCAATTTGGACGGTTAATCAAAGGAAATAATGTGCCTTTTTCATTCACCAGGTATGACAAAAAAATGACTTGGCAGGTAGGTTGGTATTCCTACGACGAGGCACATCACCCTTTGTCGGGAAATATTTCTTATGAGCGATTATTTACAGAAAAACCGCATTGGAGAAAAGAAGTGAATGACCTTGCTTTTACATGGTGGCGTTCACCCGGTGGGCAAGTAGATCCCGACCGCTTTATCACATTGGCCAAGACTAGTTCGAACTTTGAAAAAGGTAAATATGAAATTGAGATTACCAGTGATGATGGCCTGAGGTTCTACATCGATGACAATCTGATGATTGACCATTGGGACATTCATGTCCCGGAGACCGATAAGGTGACTGTGGATCTTGACGGCAACCACGAGTTCCGGGTCGTTCATTTTGAAGGTGGCGGTTTTGCAACCTTGTCTTTCAACATCAGGAAAGTCTCCTTTGCGGATCGTTAGCGCTCATAAACCCAGTCTCCACCCGTCATGGTTTTTAGAACGGGTATGTCAATTATGGACATAGGATCCACCCTGCGCGGGTCATCGCCGAGGACTACGAGATCCGCCAGTTTTCCTGGTGTCAAAGATCCTTTATCGTTTTCTTCGTAAGAAGCATATGCCCCGTGGAGGGTCCCGATGCGGATGGCTTCGTCGACGGAAATGCTTTGCTCCGGCCCCCAAAGCTGTCCGTCATATCCCGTCCTGGTGACGCTGGATTGTATGGCCATCATAGGTTCATAAGGTCCCGGAGGATAGTCCGACGTTTGTGTCACCTTGATACCGGCATCAAGAAAGCTGCGAAGGGCAAACATTTTATTCAGCCGTTCCTTTCCATAGAATTTCATCTTTTCGCTGTGCCAATAAACATAGGTGGAGAATGGACAGGGTATGGCACCCAGAGCCCTTATCCGGTTGACCAAACCGTCGTTTACCACAGTGCAATGTTCAAGTCTGAATCTCGGATCATTTCTTGGTATTTCCTTCTGTAATCGCTCGAAAACATCAAGGGTGATTCCGATGCCTACATCGCCATTGGCGTGTACACCGAGCTGCCAGCCAGCCTCATGTGCATCCCTGCATATTTCATAGAGTTCTTCAGGGGTAGAAGTTAATATTCCGTAGTATTCATCACTTCCAATATAAGGTTCTGAAAGGCGTGCGGTCCGCTCTGAAATGGAGCCGTCGATGGCCGTTTTCATAGCACCGACCCGGACCCACTTATCTCCTAGGCCTGTCCGTATGCCGGCTTCTAACATTTTGTACAATCCATATCCCCGGATGTGACAATATACTCGTGTCTTTAACTTTCCTTCGCGATAGGCCATCTGGTAGGCCTCCAGGTCTTTGGGCGAACCACCGGCGTCATGGACTGAGGTAATGCCCGCTTTGGCAAGCATCTCTGAGATCAACGCGACACCGTCTACATAGGTAGAATCGGTTACTTCGGGTCTGAATTTATAGAAGAAGTCATTAGCTGTTTCAAGGATCCTTCCGTTGAGCTTGCCCGTTTGACTATTTCGGTCGAAATGACCTCCTTGAGGATCAGGTGTAGATTCGTTGATGCCGGCCATCTTGAGTGCCAGTGAATTCACAAAAGAGGTATGACCCCCGCGGTGATTGATATAAACAGGGTGATCTGGGGCAGCCATATCGAGGTCATCGCGGGTGAGATACCTCCCTTCAATCGTTTTGGTATCGTCGTATTTAAAGCCAAAAATCCACTGTCCTGCGGGTGTAGTTTGCGCCTTTTCGCTTACGGCTGTAACGATGTCACTGATGGAAGAAAGAGAACAGTCTATATCGACAAGGTGCCGTCTTCCCGATGATCCGGGGTGTGAATGAGCATCAATGAAGCCAGGTGTAATAGTCTTCCCTTCCATGTTCACCTTCTTTGTAAAAGATGTACCCTGTCGCAGTATTTCATCATCGTTGCCAACGGAAAGAATTCGATCTCCAAAGATGGCCAGTGCACTGGCCTGGGGTACGGCAGGGTCTGCAGTGATGATGTTGGCATTGTAAAGGATGATGTCGGGGCCGCTGCGAAGCAAAACAGAAGCGGCGGCAGAACCAAAAAGCTGCAAAAATTGTCGACGGTGGAGGTATATCATAATTTCAAGTATTCTTTTTCAATTCTTCGAAATGGGCCGAAAGGGCAGGGTCAGGCCACCATTTGGATACAATATATCCTGCCAAGAGTCCAAGAGCAAATGACGGACCCAATTCGGCTGCCCTGTCAAAATATATGCCGACATCGTCGAGTGATGGCAACAGGAATTTGAACACCGGAATGCTCACAAATCCCACGATCATAGATGCGATGGCACCCCGTTCGGTATAACCTTTCCAAAATAAGGACAATATGATGACCGGACAAAAACTTGCCGCCAATCCTGACCATCCGAAAATGACAAACCAGAATATGGTTCTGCCGGGGGTTGTAACGGCTACAATTAAAGCGACCACGAGTGCACAGATTGCCATGATGAAGGTTACTCGCCGAGAAAGTCCGGTGAGTCGTGAAAGTGACACTTCAGGATGAAAAATTTGCTGGTAGATGTCACGTACAACAGCGCTCGAAGCCACGACGAGCAATGAATCGACGGTGGACATGATAGCTGCAAGAACGACCGCAATGTAAATGCCGGTGAAGAAGAAGGGAAGGAGAAATTCGACCAGGTGAATCAACGAATTCTGACCGCTTATGCCTAAAATGGCCTCTGGATCATCACCATAAGCGGTAAAGAAGTAGCGGGCGAAGATGCCAATGAATACCGCGGCGGTATCTGTCAAAATAGTGAAAACGATGGCCACCCAGGTGCCCTTGGAGATTTCGGCGGTGTTCTTAATGGACATAAACCGGACATAGACTTGAGGAGATCCTAAGAAACCGAGACCGATGAAAGCGTATCCCATTAAGGTGGCAATGTTAATACCATTTAATCCGCCAGGACCCCACGGGTCCAATAGCCCTGGATCGATGTGTTCGAGTCCGGTCCAAAGATCCTGCCAGTTGCCAATTACGTAAAAGGCCAGGACGGGCAGGAAGAGCAATCCAAAAAACATGAGTAAACCCTGGAACAGATCCGACCATGCTACCGCCAGGAAACCTCCGAAAGTGATGTAAAGAACGACAATACCAAAGCCTACAAATACGCCCGTATAGTAATCCCACCCCATGAACACTTCGAATGCGGATCCTGTCGCGTCAATCTGCGCACTCACGAATATGATCACGAAAACAGACAATATGAAAGCGGCGATGATGCGTATGCGATGCGAGGTCACCTGGAAGCGGCTCACCAAATAGTCGGGTATAGTGATCGCCTTGTAGTGGTCTGTAAACCTTTTAAATCTTTTGGCCATAAAAAGCCAGGAGGCAGCCACACCCAATACCTCGCCAACGACCACCCAAAGTCCGCTTACCCCGGCTACTGCACCCAACCCTGTAAGGCCAAGCAATAGCCAAGCAGATTCACCCGTCGCCCGGACACTGAATGCGACCACCCAGTACCCGAGACGCTTGCCACCTACATAGTAATCTTTGATGTCTCGTATCTTTCGGGATGTCCAGAGTCCAATGCCGAATAGTATCGAGAAATATACAAGCAGAATAAGGAGCTTGGTGAACATAGAAAAATTAAGGCTCTAAACATAGGCAGAATAGTCGAGGTAAACGACAGCCAACATTCAAATCCATGCAGGTGTTAAAGGATGACACGATGAATGTATGGCGACACAAAAATTAAGGGGTCTATTTTGCAGATACACGATAAACATCAATTGAACACCGTAGTGGTTAGTTAACATAGCGATTCGAGACCCTCAAAATGCGTCTTGTGGCCACATGGTCAACTTCCCTTCCTCAGTCATTTAGGAGAAAACCGTTTCCTTCCCGGATATATCGTTCAAGTGAACGGATAAGGTTTTGTTTCGACCTCTGACAATTTTAATCTTTGGAGTCTGAAGCCATGATATCCTGGTCACCTATATTCTATATGAGATAAATGAACCTATTTTTTTAGCTGGTAGTATACCCTCTGTATCCTCTGGTACATCCGAAAAAGGGTTCAGTATAGATCATTCTCCTCTGAAAACAGTCTTGTCATATCTTGTGGCCTCGACGTATTGGCTATCAAAAACCAAGTAAATATTGACTTTCATGGTTATTGTTTGTCAGAGGTATTAATTTCCAAGGGCGACCCTACCACAAGACTCGTCCAGGATTCCAATTCTCCGGATTTTACCCTCACCCTATAAATACCCTTTTCAATGTACTTGTTATAGTGGATAAAATAGGGAAGGAGGCTGCTTTGACGCTCGGTGACGAGGTCCCAGGACCATTGATTCAAACCGCGACGGAGGACGAGACCTGCTTCATACATAAGTTTGTTTTCTTCATTAAAGATCTGTAGGATGCCATCTCTTTCGATACTGCTCCATAATGAGAACATCACCTTTTCAAGGCTCCCGATTTCAATGTCACCATGACTGTCTCTTCTTTTAGGAGCTTTGCATTCAAACTTGCCAAGAAACAATAAACTGCCGGGATTCGGGTCCAAGGATTCATTGAAAAGTCGTTTCCTGAATACATCGTGCAAAGGTGTAAGGTTAACTCTATATAGTCCCCGTCCGTGTGTGGCGATGACCAAGTCTAACGATGGTCTGTGAATTTTGAGATCAGACACAGATGCCCAGGGCATTCCTCCAGACAAAAACATCCACGAATTTCCACGATCGATGGAGCAATATACGCCGCGATGAGTTCCGGCATAAATAATATCGGGGTATACCGGGTCCTCTGCTACCACGTTGACTGGTTCGTTTGGCAAACCCCGAGCAATAGACTGCCACGTGGTTCCGAAATCTTCTGAACAATAGAGATATGCCTTGGGATCGTCATAGTTCAGCCCTGTCATAGCAAGATAAACCCTTTCCAGTGCATGGACGGAGGGTACTATGCTTCTGATGTAACCATCGGCAAGGCCTTCGGAAATTTCTGTCCAAAGGTTCCCATCGTCTTTGGTCACCCAACAGGCCCCTTGGTCGGTACCTGCATAGAGCAAACCTGGCATTACCTTGGACTCCTCCAGGGCGCCAATCGCAGTCCCCTTTTTGTGATCAGCGGAGGAAATCGATAGATCAGGGCTGATTTTCAACCATTGTTTTCCTTGATTGAGAGACTTTAGCACATAATTAGCTCCCAAATAAATGGTTGACGAACGATGTGGCGAAAGAAAATAGGGAGTTACAAAGTGAAATCTGAGTTCTTCCACACCGATCTCCTTGGCATCCGGACGAACGGCGATTGAAGTGTCCATGGCGACATCCCGGCGACGCACAACCCCGTTTTGAAGACTGTAATACAAGGTGTTCGAGTCATTCCAGTCGATATGGGTGACACATCCGTCTCCGCCGCTCCAAGCATCGATCCAGAGATATTGCCACGGATCCGGCAAGGATGGTTCAAGCTCCCGGGAAGGTCCATATACCGTAGAATTATCTTGTGTTCCTCCATAAATCAAGTAAGGGGATTCGTGGTTCAGTGTGATGGTATAAAATTCACCTACAGGCATACTGTTGTGATGCATCCAGTGAACTCCCGCATCGAATGTGCTGTAGACACCCCCATCGTTGGCAAGAAGCATTCTTTCCGGGCGTTCCGGGTCTATCCACAATTCACACTGGTCAAGGTGCAGCGTTTGAGCCGCACTGGGGTGCATGTGGTGGATATTTCCACCTAGGTAATCGAATGTTTTACCTCCGTCCCTGCTGTGTGCAATGCGAACGCCCAATGCAAATATTTCTTCGTCATTTTGTGGATTCACATAGATGTCGGAAAAATACCATCCTATGACCGATGCAAAAAGCAGGCTGTCTTTATGCGATTTAGACCAGCGCGCTCCTCCATTTGTTGTCTTGTAGATTTCGGGAGCCAACTGTCTGTCATTGTTGTGGTTGTCCATCAGGATGTAGACCTTGTCCGGATTCTGATGAGATACTGCCACGCCGATACGTCCTTTCTTTGGGCCTTCCGGCAGTCCATTGCTGATTTCTTTCCAGGTGATCCCTGCATCATCGCTCCGGTAGACGGAACTGCCAGGGCCCCAGACGCTTTCGAAAAGAACACTGTCAGGCTGATTTTCCCAGACGGTGGCGTACACGATATTGGGATTTGAAGGACTGAAGACGACATCATTGGCTCTTACATGATCATGTGGGACCCAAACTTTTTTCCAGGATTGACCACCATTTTCGGTCCTGTAAATGCCAGCCGAAGTATCGTCTGACCAAAATTTACCCATTGCTGCTACGAGGACTGTGTTCGGATCATCAGGGTGGATGGCAATTTCTCCCACATGCCAGTTGTGCTGAAGTCCCGTGTTCACCCATGAATGTCCTCCATCTGTTGACTTGTAAATACCAGTGCCGGGGAAAGTAAAATTTCTTTGCTTTTTAAGACTTTCGCCTGTCCCCAGGTAGAGGATATCGGGATCCGATGGTGCGACGGCCACGTCACCGATTCCAAGGGCAGCTTCATTCTGAAATATACAGTCCCAAGTCTGGCCGGCATTGACAGATTTCCATAGTCCTCCAGAACCGAAGGCGGCATAGAGAATTTCGGGATGCGATGAAACACCCTGTACCGCTTCTGCGCGCGCTGAATTCATGACAGGTCCTATGGCCATACATTGCATTAAACCGGGGGAACTTTCTACTGCGCGACGGTGACTTTCAAAGGATTGAAGATAGGGCGAAGCTACTTCCTGGCCGTACGTGGTCAAAGGCCATATTACTGTGAGGAAATACGCTATTGAGGTAATGAACCAAGATCCTTGCAGACAGGTTTTTAAGGCCCAGTTCCACACGGCATTCTGATGTGCTGTACAGGGGATCAATTTTTGCGAAAAAGATAGCAATTAATGCGTACAATCAATACGCTGTCATCAACTCAAATACCCATAATTCTGAATCGTAAATCGATTAGGGATCTTTCATAACAGTCCGCTCTTTTGAAGAACCAAATCACCCAAGTGGAGGCAAGATCAAAAATAAATCCTTAGGCCCGCTGCATAGTTTCAAACTGAGGCTTGATACCCTGATTGCAATAAGGTGCCCATGGAAAGCAGCCTCTATAAAGATTCTCTTATTCCTTAATGCCAAAAGGCAACCGGTTCATTACAATGTGTCCGTTGCTGATGACCACCAACACGTCCTGTAAGGCTTTAGGTTCTGTTATTGGATTGTCTTCTACAAGAACCAAGTCCGCTTCGAGTCCTACTTCAATCTTGCCTGTTCTATCTGAAACTTCCAGGAGTTCAGCGGCATAAACCGTTGTCGTCCTTAGAGCTTCCCAGGGATTCATTCCCAACCCTATGAATTCTTCAACCTCCATGGAAACCCGGCTTGTTGATTCTTCGGTGTACCTGTTATCAGCACCTGTAGCTATTTTAACTCCCAATTCAAGGGCAGTCTTGATGGTTGCCTGGCTTTTGGGAATCATATATTTTCCTCTCATCAGAATGACGGGGTTATCGTAGTCACCCCCTGGCTCTACAAGGTCCAATAAGGTGATATAGGTGGGCACGAGAAATACATCCTTTTCTTTCATCATGACCAGTGTCTCCCTGCTCAAGTAAGTCCCGTGCTCGATGCTTCTCGCTCCAGCTTCCACTGCTGCCCGGGCACCTTCATCTCCATGAGCATGGATCATTACAGGCACTCCCAGCTTCGTGGCCTCGTCCACTACCCATGACAATTGTTCGCGACTATAGGTTTGTTGCCTCGGGTCAGTTTCTGGTAAGCCTGCTCTTTCTGTTCCTCTTGTCTTAATGACTTGGGCACCCCGGTCGACATTAATTCTGACGAGGTGACGTAATTCCTCTTCTTCGTCCACTTTATCATATAGGGTGGCAAGACGAGGATCTGCTAAAATCGTTTCACCAAGATGCGGGGTTACATATACACCACAAGGGATCATATCTGGTCCCGGAATTTTTCCCTCCGCTGCGAGTCTGTGGATAGCCACATCCTGGTATGCCGGGACACTGGCGCTTCTGACGGTTGTCACTCCGGAATTCAACGCGCGTTGTGCTGCCGCTAGGTTGTTAAGATGGGTATGTGCATCAATCATACCCGGCAACAGAAATTTACCTTCCATATCGTATTTTTCAAGTCCTTCGGGAATCGTATCATCGAGAGAAAGAACTTCACCAATCTGCCCATTGCGGATTATGATGTGACCATTAAAGATGGACTCATTCACCACGTCGACAATCTGCGCATTCGATAGCACAAAAGACCTGTCTGGAAAGACTTTGCCCGGTTGTGCCAGGACGAAATAAAAAGTACAACTTAAGATGGTAGTTACCTTAATGTGGAAGAACAGAACATTTTTCATATGTTGAAATTGTGAGTGGATTGACAATGAATGGCGACTAAATAACTGAACAGCAACCAAATTAATGAGTAGCAAACACAAATAACAACATACAATGTGTAAATTGAAACAAGCCAAACTTAGGAATACCATGATCAAGCTTTCAGTGACTCTTCTATACGGCATGTGTCTGACTTTTGTACTGGTCGGTCAGACACCTTCTCACCAACTTTCACCACCTCTATTTGAAGATCATCCAGGTTCTGCGGGTATGTCAGCCGAACGCCTAGGTCGCATCGATAGGATGTTGAATGCCGCGGTCGCCAATCAGCAGATTCCTGGAGCTGTGGCATTGGTGGCAAGAGATGGCAAGATCGTGTACCACAAAGCCTTTGGCATGGCAGACAATACCTCTGGAAGGCGCCTTGGCCGCAATGATATTTTCAGAATAGCTTCTCAAACAAAAGCAATAACGGCAACGGCAGTCATGATGCTTTGGGAGGAGGGTCACTTCAGGTTGGATGATCCCATCTCTCGTTGGATACCAGAGTTCGGCGAGGCACAAGTGCTTTCTTCTTTTCGTTACGCGGATACGACCTGGACGGGTATACCCGCAGACAAACCCATTACCATACGACACTTGCTGACGCACACCTCGGGAATTGGTTATGGGGTGATCGACGGAGATGAAAGGTTCAGAATGCTCTTTCACAAAGCAGGAGTTACCGATCTCTACACGACGGAAAATATTTCCATAGCCGAAAGCGTGGCTAAGCTTGCCACTTTGCCGTTGCATCATCACCCCGGTGAAAAGTTTACCTACAGCGAAGGATTGGATGTCTTGGGCTATTTTATAGAAATCGTGTCGGGCATGCCTTTCGACGAATTCCTCCGTACAAAGCTTTTCGAGCCGCTGCAAATGAACGACACCTACTTTTATCTCCCACAGGACAAAGCCAATCGTTTGGTGCCTGTACAAAGACCGGATGCCGGAAGTTGGTCGAGATTCCCGGTGACTTTTTACGATCCGGATTACCCCATAAAAGGTGCGAAAAGATTTTTTTCGGGAGGAGCAGGTCTGTGCAGTACGGCACGCGACTATGCTTCCTTTTTACAAATGTATCTCAACGGGGGTGAGTTGAACGGTGTGCGCATCTTGAGCAGGACGACCGTCGATGTGATGATGATGAACCAAATTGGAGATTTATGGGGCGATCAGGGAGATACCTATTACGGCATTGCTTTTGGCGTGCTCACAAAATACGGCCAGGCAAAGGGTGGCAGAGGCAGTGAAGGTACCTTCGACTGGGGTGGTTATTTCAATACCCAGTATTTTGCTGATCCTGCCGAGGGCATCATTGGCATCCTAATGAAACAAACACAACAGACGACCAATGATCAGACTTCATGGAAATTCAGGCAGCTGGTTGGACAGGCTATTGACGATTGAATTTTCGAAAGAAGGTTGAATTTAAATGCATAATGACGCGAAGACGCATTTTTATTCTTCGAGGATTTGCAGGAATTCTTCCCAGGTAATGGTTCTCTCCATTTCTGAAGAAAGCCTGGCCATTTCCAGGATTTCCATGACACGGAGATTGTTTTCTATCGAGTAGAGAGAATATGGATTCAGGCTGATATCGCCCCTGATAACTGAGGCAAAGTAAGAAAATGGATCATCCGCAAGATAGGACTGTCGCTGGGCAATGGATGCGTAGGCACCCTTTTCCTCATCCTCCATGACTTCCATTCTTTCATTGTCAAAACAAGTCACATAGCCATGTGTGCCATAGACCGTCATGTCTTTCCTGTTGTGCGACCAGTTCCAAGATGCTTGCACGATGACCTGGGTTTGCGGATATGATATCATTATAGTCGCGTCATCTTCCACTTTGGGATATAAATGCGGCTTGATGCTTTGTGTGATGCACGTGACAGATAGAGGCTTGGCCCCTCCCAAAAACCACGTAGCAATATTGGTGCCGTAACAACCAAAATCTGTGAGTGCTCCACCACCGTTGAGGAGAGGGTCGGTCAGCCATTCGAGGAACTCAATATTGCAACCAATTTCGACGGGACCCGGATGACCGGTTTGAAAAACCATTCTTCTCAGCTCGCCAATTTTGCCGTCAAGCGTCAATTCATAGGCGGCATGAGTGCTTCCATACCACGAAGTCTCGTAATTGGTCAGCAGATAAATGCCGTGGTCTGCAGCTATATCTGCCATCTTACGTGCGTGATCAATGTTCACTGCCAATGGTTTTTCGACCATCACGTGGATGCCTCGCGGAGCGCAAAATTCGACGACCTCCAGATGTCCATAGATGGTATTGAAGGCTGTAACTGCCTCGGGATGAGTCGCTTCGACCATTTCCTCTATATTGTCGTATACGATATCCATCGAAAACCCATGTTGTGTGGCATATCTTTGTGCCAGGTCCCTGTTAGGTTCTGCAATGCCTACTATTTCAATGTCTCCACGGTCCATTTTGCCGAGGATCCAATGGACATGTGTATGCACCAGACCTATAACTCCAAAGCGCAACTTTTCGGCTTCACTTTTCTGTTGAGATTGTTGACTGGAAATTGATGGTAAGTCGAACGAGATCTTTCGCTGGGAAGTAAATGACAGAACTGTTAATAAGGATCCCATCACGAGGAAGGATATCATGATTTGACTGGATAGGCCCTTCATGTGTATTAAATGTTTAAATGGAGGAATTATCGAATTCACAAATTATCACAATCAAAGGTCTCTGTGTAAATTGGTGGATAAATTAAGAAATAAGGCAATGATCAAATACATTCACTACTTCTGCATACATTTTATCGTCTTTGGGTGCTTACATGCCCAAAACGGGCATCTGTACAATCCGGCTGCTGCGGGGATTTCTGAATCGAAACTGGACCGGTACGAGCGCTTTCTCGACAGTGAAATCTCTGCTGGCAAAATGGCAGGTGCCGTCAGTCTTATCCAAAGAAAGGGACAGACAGCTCACTTTGAGGCGATCGGATACAGCAATTTATCGGAAAAACAACCGATGAACAAGGATCAGATTTTTTACATTCAATCGATGACAAAGCCGGTAATATCCGTGGCTTTTATGACCTTGTACGAAGAAGGACATTTTCTGCTGACCGATCCGGTTTCCATGTATCTTCCTGAGTTTGACAGCCTTGAGGTAATGCAACTGAAGTATGACGATGACGGAACAGTTTCAGAAGTGGAATATGTGGCTCCCCGGCAGCCGGTTCTGATATGGCATTTGCTTGCGCATACAGCCGGATTCTCACATGGACTGGGCCAAAATGAATACGATCAGAAACTGTTCGAGCTCCTCTATGAAACTACCCACAAAACCATCAAAGACCGGGTCAAAGCATTGTTGTCCTATCCGCTGATGGGGCATCCTGGCAAACAATGGAATTACAGTGCTTCACCGGACGTGCTGGCCCTTCTCATAGAGTATTTTTCAGGAATGCCTGTCGACCGATTTCTACAACAAAGAATTTTCGACCCTCTGGAAATGACAGATACGGGATATAACGTGGATATGGATGACGAGCACCGCATTGCTGGACTTCATCAACCCGGAGAAAATGGACAGCTAGAAAGTGCCGAAGAGTGGTCTGCATCACAGAATAATACCGTTTTCGGCGGCACACACGGTCTTTATTCTACGGCGTCGGATTATGCCAAGTTTGGACAAATGCTTCTGAACGGTGGCAAGTACAACGGACATCGCATTATCAGCAGGAAAACCCTCGAACTCATGACTGAAAATCACATCGAAGGATTGCCCTATTCACCGGGACAGGGTTTTGGCCTGGGATTTGGAGTCAGTACGGATGTCTCGGACAGCAAGTTGCCTGGATCGGTAGGAACCTATTATTGGAGTGGAGCATTCAATACCTATTTTTTTGTCGACCCTGTTGAGGAGGCTGTAGGTATCCTGATGACGCAAAGTTATCCTTATACCAACTTTTACGGCACCAAGCTCAGACAATTCCTATATTCTGCTATAGACGACTGAATCATCCCGTAACAAGGGGAATCTAAGTTGCTCTACCAATTTATGACTTTCCTGTCGCGGAAAAACTTTCCACTAGGAATATTGGGAGTCATAGCCAGCCACACTGCGGTATCGGCTCCTTCTTCAATGGAGCGATGAGCGTTGGAGCCTCCCATATCTGTTCGTACCCATCCTGGGCACATGGCATTTACAGTGACTTCACCTTCGAGTTCATTGGCAAGTTCGATCGTCAGTGCATTGAGTGCGGCTTTTGAGAGCCGATATGCTGCATAACCTCCGACCAGATCTTTTAGTGCACCCATGCCACTGCTCATATTTATGATCCTGGGATCTTCGCTCTTACGCAGAAGAGGTAAGAAGTGGCGTACTACCTGCCAGGCCCCAAAGAAATTGGTGCGAAAGATGCGTTGGACATCGTCAACATCAGCGTCGATGGCGTCACTACCTCCACAGATAATACCCGCATTGTTGATGAGCACATCGAGGTAACCATGAGAATCCTTGACTTGTTGAACAGCTGTAAGGATACTGCCGGTATTGTCCACATCGATTTCGATCACCTCCAGGTGCCCTCTCAATTCAGCTATTGCTCTTTCACCTTTTCCTTTTTCTCTGGACCCTATCATGACCTCATTGTTATTCATAGCGCATGCTCGAGCTATTCCCAGGCCGATACCCCTGTTTCCACCAGTTATCAAAATCTTTTTCATCTTTTTGTTCAGTCTTGGGGCTTAAAAAAGCGCCGACTATGTTCGAATTTCATAGATTTTCACGCGAAGTGCTCATAGCATTGAACCTTGCTTTTCTTGCGTTCCATAGGACATCGACTTTAAAAGTTGTCCGGAACGTCCACCGATGTTGAATTATAGTTTCGTCAGAAACACCTTGTGGATGTTAGAGACTGAATTGGCGTATTCTTCTTTGACCCGCATAGCATTCCATTCGGGGTGATTGATGAATTCCTGCCATGCGGCATCGCGGTCTTCCATGTCTTTGAATGCCAGCATATAGGTCAGGCATGGTCTGTAAGGACCCGCTATCATTTCACCGAAGAAAACCGGGTGCAAACCTGTCTTGTGGAACAATTCAATTTCTTCGACATTGAACATTTTGATCTTGCGGCGGACTGCATCCTCTGAGAAACCTTCATAGGTGCGAAGCTCAAAAAACCGGTCAGCGCTATCAGGATCAATCATTGACGGAAGACCGGAAAAGGACAAAAATGTCCATGACTCAAACCTGGTATACGGCATTTCTTCAGGCTTTATTCCGTAGTAGTCAGGGTGTGCCTGCATCATGGAAGCGTCGGTTCCCATGAGCTGCACCTTATGGAATGTATCGAGGTCGGGATAGGTGATCAGACACCATATCTTGCGAGGGTCCGTTAGTCCATACTCATTGAACAACCAAACATTTCGCGCACCACGGTTGAGGAGCTCTTCCTTAAACTGGCCATTCAAATATTCGATGAGCCGATTGGCATTCCTTCCAAATTTTATCGAATAAATCCTGATCTCATACCATTCGCGGGGAGTGTTCTGAGAGTGATGGTGGGCAGCCATTGACGGCGCAGCTGCCGCCAGGATGCCGAGTGATGCAGCACTTTTGAGTATTTTGCGTCTTTTCATACTTGGACATTGTCTATTTATAATTCACCAAGATATGAAAAAGAGCAGGTGATAGGAGATGCGAAACTTAATTCAGGAGCAAGTCGTGATTTTTCGAGGAAATATATTCGGATGAAGCATATTTTAAGCCGGCGTCTGTCACCTGTTTTACATGGTCGGGGAGGTCAAGTCGAATCACGTAGTCTGACTGGATCCTCTTTTTCAATTTTAAAAAGACACATTTTCTTAAAAAGTTTAATGCTCTGAACACCATGGATTTCAATGCATTACGCCTGTCTTAAGTCCTTGTCAAATACCGATTGACCAATAGAATGATGAAAGCATCGAAAAACGGTCTTTCTCGAATCACAATGCACAAAAGACCGTTTAACCAGGGTATATAGGTATAAGGAGAACCGACGGAATCAATTCTTCTGCTTAATAACCCGCCCGGGAGTATAGGGAGCGCCACTTGACTCAAGTGCTTTTTCGAGATTTTTCAGATCTACCGTGTAGAGATCCTTGATGGCTTCCTTGATCGGTCCGAATTCTTCTTTCGTGATGGCGAGACTCATTCGGTGTGTTTCCGTAGGTGTAGCGGTCGAATATTTCTGTTCATACGTGATCCATCCAATCCTGTTGTAAGGACTCGGCGGTTGATCTATATCCAGCCTGTTCTTGACAGGGTCGCCGTACATCAGCACCTTCGTTTCTCTTGCTTTTTCCTGGATATCGAACAGGGCTTTGGCAAGGTCCGAATATTCGTCTTCTGCCATTTTGATGGACTCCGCGATGTACCTGAGCTTTTCGTCAATTTCAGACATCATAGCCTGGTATTGAGACATTTCTGCTGCCAGTGCCGTGACTTCACGCTGGAAATCTACTTTTTCCTGTCTGTCTGCCGCCGGCAAAACCGTATTATTTAAAGCTTTTACTTCAAAAGATACAGGTCCTGTGAGCATCGTTTCGGCGCCTTGGTGGATCAACGACATGGTGACATTGTATGTACCAGGCGCTACGAGGGTTCCCTCGTCAGAACCGGCAAAAGGATTGTAAAAAGAGGGTCGTGAAAGATCTATGGGGTCTTTGGTGTTGTATCGCAAATCCCAATGAACCCTATGAATTCCCACCGACGGTTTTTGAATGATCTTTTTGATTACTTCCCCGGCTGAATTTCTTATGGTCAACATCAGTTCTTTTTCTGCTTCGTCCCTTTCAGCTTTGAGTTGTTCATAGGTGGGGTAGGGCGTATCTTCATTCTTTTCTATGAGTTTCTTCTCTTTTGACTGCCTTGTCTCTTCAAGCGTTTTGTGCTTATCACCGTAGTAATAGGTGATCATGGCCTCAGGACCAAGGTTGTTGGCCGAGTAAAAATTGTCACCCTGGAAAGCTTTTCCGGGGAGACCCAGCGGAAGGCTTTTTTCCCAATGTAAGGCGGGGCGAACGGGAAAGATCTTTGCAACATCTGTCGGTGGTGAATTTTCCACCTGCCGCAAGACGCTGTAATCGTCAAGGACATAGAATCCCCTGCCAAATGTGCCGAGCACGAGGTCATTCTCCCTGCGCTGGACAGCGATATCCCTTACGGCAATTGGTGGAAGGCCATTGGCCAGCTTTTTCCAGCGCTCTCCGCCATTGGGGCTAAAGTAAAAGGAGAATTCTGTACCGCAAAACAGAAGGCCCGGATCCTCGTGGTCTTCTTCTATCGCATAGACACTGCCCCGTTCGGGAAGGTTGGAAGAAATGGATGTCCAGGTTTCCCCCCGGTTCTTAGATCTAAAAATGTACGGTTTGAAATCCCCATATTTGTGATGGTTGAAGGCCGCATAAACCGTGTTGGCATCATGCCTTGATAGAACAACGGCGTTGACATACGACTGTGCTGGTGCGCCAGCGATGTTATCAATTTTTCGCCATGTGGCACCGCCGTCTTCTGTTATTTGAATGAGTCCATCGTCAGTACCAACTACCAATAAATCATTGTCCAGGGGTGACTCGGAAAATGCGACAATCGTCCCGTAAGGAGAAGTGGATCCGTTTTTACTGACTGCATCAATGCTTACAATCCGGTCGTATACCTTCAGTTGATTCCTGTCGAGCTGTCTTGTTAGGTCTCCCGAAATGACATCCCAGCTTTGGCCTCTATCATCAGTCCTAAACAACTTGTTGGCTGCAAAATAAAGTCTCCCCGGGACGTGATGACTGACGGCAAGGGGTGCATCCCAGTTCCAGCGGTAGCTATCCTCTCCCTTTCGCTCTTTGGGTTGTATACCCAACTCCTCGCCACTTTTTCTGTCATATCGCACCAGCACTCCATATTGCGACTGGGAATAGACAATATCAGGATTTTCCGGATCGACCTGTGATTCAAAACCGTCACCTCCATGGGTGATGTACCAGTCCTGGTTGGTAATGCCGTGCGCTGTAATCACCCTTGACGGCCCGCCAATGCTGAAATTATCCTGTGTGCCCCCATAAATGTTGTAGAATGGTTCATCATTATCCACAGCCACCTTGTAAAACTGGGTGACAGGAAGGTTTTCTTTAAAATCCCATGTGGCAGCTGCATCGAAAGTCTCATATATGCCGCCGTCACATCCTACCAGCCAATGCTTGTTGTTGGCAGGATTGATCCAGATGGAATGGTTATCTACATGTTTGAAGTCCTCTCCTGCATTCTGAAAGGTCTTCCCGCCATCCCTGGAAATTTGCATCCAAGTATCCATTGAGTAGATCGTATTGGGATCGACGGGATCAGCTATGATCTCCTGGTAGTAGTTTCCGCTCGTACTGTGCCCGCTGCGCTTTTCCCAATTCGCACCTCTATTGGTCGATCTGAAAAACCCACCTTTACCTTGCGCAGCTTCTACAATGGCATAAATAATTTCGGGATCTGCGGGTGATATGGCCAGCCCAATGCGCCCCAATTCGACATCGGGTAATCCTTTTTGAATTTTCTGCCATGTAGCACCGCCGTCGGTACTTTTATGCAATCCAGAACCCGGTCCTCCACCTACGTAGGTATAGACGTGCCGGCGGCGCTGAAAAGTAGAAGCATAAAGCACTTCTGGATTTCGAGGATCCATGACTACATCATTGACACCGGTATGTTCATCAATGGAGAGTACGTTTTCCCAGGTTTCACCTCCATTGGTTGTCTTAAAGAGGCCCCTGTCGCCACCCTTGCTCCAAAGGGGGCCGATGGCAGCCACATAGACGACATTCGAATTTTTGGGATGTACAATGATTTTTCCAATGTGTTCTGACTCCTTTAGACCCTTGTGCTGCCAGCTTTGCCCACCATCATCCGATCGGTATACACCGTCACCGTATGCAACAGACCGCTGGTTGTTGTTTTCACCGGTCCCAACCCAAACCACCTGGTGGTTGTTCGGATCAATCGTCACGCAACCAATGGAATAGGAAGTTTGCCCGTCGAAAATGGATTGATAGGTCGTGCCTGCATTGCTTGTTTTCCATACACCACCTGACGATACGGCTGCATAATATTCAAATGGGTTGTCAGGATTAACAGCTATATCAGAAATCCGTCCCGATGTAAGGGCCGGGCCGACACTTCTCCATTTAAGACCACTGATAGCCAATGTGTCCAGAGCCTGTTTCTTTTCTTTTTCATCAGACTTTGTTGTCGACTGACCAATTGCCTGGCTGACCCCTGTGAGAAGGAAAACGATGATGATGAATATGGAATAACGCATGATTTGAAGATTTAACAGGCATCCTTGTCACCATATTGAGATCAGATGCCAATGACCCGTCAATGTACGAGATTTCGATGTGATTTCACGGATAATTACAACTGGAGAGGACCATTAAAGATAGAAGACATGGCCATTGGGCATATACAGATAATCGGCGGGGCCGTCAACATGCACTAAAGAACTCTTTACTAAGCAAAAAATTCTTTGCTAAGTGCTTTCTCTTCAATCTTTCCTGGCTATGGAGTGAAAAAAAACTTTGCTTTTGTTTAATAAAATTTGTTAGAAGTTAAACAATATGATACGCGCCATGTTAAGCTTTCATTGTCCACTTAAAATTTAATTCAATGAAATATTTCACAACTGCTCTGATGTTTTTTATGGTTTCAATGACCATGGCTATGAATCCTATTATCGACGATGAATCAAAAAATGTCGATGACGACATCGTGACTCTTGCTGTCAACACAGATTTTCTATCCACCCTGGTTGCTGCGGTAAAGGCTGGTGAGTTGGTCGGTGTTCTCCAGGGAGATGGCCCATTCACCGT
>JBFKOL010000015.1:0-28977 GCA_041628815.1 Saprospiraceae bacterium
GGTCACTGTTTTTGCTTTTTTGATGTAATATTTCCGCAAAGGCCCTACTATTGACGATAACCTCAACGGCCGCCTGGATTCTTGCCATCGGTAACATTTCCCGTATGCCGCGGTCGACCTTAGTTTTTTGCTCATCAGTGGTGACAACAGACCGGATGGTAATGAGGGCTTTGTCCCAGTGTTGATTCAGCTTCAGGAGATAAGCGAGCAACAGCATCAAATCACCATTGTTTTCCCTTCCGCCCCACCAAATGTCAATTGAGTTTACTTGTTCTGGCAGTTCCTGATTGAATGAGGTGAGGAGCACGTTTTTGCCGATGATGCATAGATCCCTGATTAGAGTTACAGCTTTCAATTGACCCTCCAACTCCTCGGACCAACCGAAAAGTACCGTATTCGTTCTAAGGTCACCTAGACCATGGGCTTTGGATACTTCAAGTACTCCTTGGTGCAATTCCTCGACCTGGTGCACTTCGCAGAACGCGTCGAGCGCATGATCCTCGAGCGCCTTTGCCATTTCGATTTCTATTTCCCTTCGATGTTCAGCACTGATCAGTTCGTTGGATTGCACGAGTTTTGCTACAGTTAAGATGCCGTGATTCTGACCGAGGTTCTCCGCAAAACGGACCAACTGAATTCGCTTATGAATATCCCTTACAAAGAGAATGATCAATGGTCTCCAGTTTCGTGGATGTATCTTTCGTTTGTTCAGCTGGATCATTCCATAACGCGTAATATTCATCCAGAACCCTGCCGCCACATCGCCCCATTGTTGTTCGAGGGAGCGTGATCGCAACCAAATGTACAATGCTGCCACCAGCAATAATGCCACTATACAGGCGATAGGATTAAACAGGTACATGACCCAAATAGCTCCAGCAGCACCCAGTAGAGATATATACCAGGGAACGCGTATCTGGGGACGATAGGACGGTTCGTTAACGAGTTGCTCGATAGCGGCACTTGAATTAATGGTGACATATAAGGTGAGGAACAAAATGGAAACGAACTGGGCCACCGTATTCAGTTCTCCAAGGGCAACGGCAGCAAGAGCAATCAGACCGCTCACCCAGGTGGCTATAGTCGGCTGACCTGTTTTTGACAGCTTTGAAAAGTATTTTGGTGCGAGACCATCCTGCGATAGCGCCTGGAGTACACGGGGGCCTCCAAGTATACTCCCAAAGGCCGAAGAAAGAATCGCACCCCATACTGCCGGAATCACCAGGATACTGCCAAAAAGGGCCACCTCGGTCCAGGTCTTCAACCCTGCATCCGGATCTGCCAACTGTTCAAGCGACAACAGGGCCGTTACCGACAAAATTAGAGGAATCAATAAATAGATGGCTGCCCCTGATAGTACGGCACCAAGCGTACCGCGTGGAATCGATTTACGAGGATTTCGCAGGTCACCACTCATTCCTATACCTGCGGTAAAACCCGTGACGGCTGGAAAAAAAACGGCGAAAACATACCAGAATCCTCCAGGTGCGGTACTGTACTCTGCCGTCATAATGGGAGCCCGCAGATCATTGGTGAAAACACCAATGGCCAAGGCAATAATGGACAACCCCACCAGCATCATGATGGGAATCTGTGATTTCAGAACCAGTCCCGCGCTTTTACCAGAAAGCGCCGTCACCGCGATGATGAAAACGGCTGCAAGCAATTGGATGCCATAATCCGGGACGTCAGGGACGAAGACCAGGATGGCTTCAGACAATCCAAAACAGTAAAAGGTAACACTCAAGGTACGGCACAAATACAGCGGGATACCAATGGCACCACCCATCTCAAGACCTAGACTGCGGCTCACGAGAAAATATTCTCCCCCCACGCCGACTTGTATGTTGGTTGCAATGGCCGAGGCACTTAACCCCGTAATAAACGTAATCGAGCTGGCAATCAATACGATCACTATGGTCAGCCCCAAACCGACATTACCGACTACCCAGCCGAATCGCAGGTACATGATCAATCCCAGAATGGTCAGGATACTGGGCGTATAAACACCCAGGAATGTGCCAAATTTCTGTGGCTTCGGTGTATTGACGTTTGTTGATTTTTCGGACATGAGTCAAAAGATAGAAGGGAATTGCTAAATGTGGCTCATCACAGAGAAAAAAATATTGTTGTGCTAATTTTTGGAATCAGTTGCCGGCTTTCTGTAGTGAGATGTCAAGTTGATGAGTTGTCAGGTTGTAGGGTTTTCGGGTTATCGGGTTATCGGGTTATCGGGTTATCGGGTTGCACACCTTCACTGAAGTTTCGGCGCACAGGCACGTCGCGAATAACAAAATAAAACTCCTCATTTTTCACTCCTCATTTTTCACTCGGGAAACAAATACATTTTCCGCAAACTTGCGGGAAACGTTTTCCTTTCGGTCATTGTAGGCTATTTGTATTGAATCATCGAATTCGCGCCTTTCTACGACCTCAATCACACTGCTCAAAGCCAGGCCAATTTGCGAAACGTATTTCAGGAAGGCAGCGGATCCGTCTTTCACCGATACAAGCCTGCAGCGTTCACCGGGATGCATCTCCGACAAAGGTACGGTTGAGACGACCCGATAATCACCATCAGATCCAGGGATGATCGAACCATGGGGGTCCCGCTCAGGGAAACCGAGAAAACGATCGAGCTCTTCTATCAACTTGGCAGAACGGATGTGTTCCAATTGTTCAGCTACCTCGTGCACCTCTTCCCATTCGAAATTCATATGGTTATGCAAAAACGTTTCCCAGAGCCTGTGCCGCCTGACGAGGCGTATGGCAATGGTTTTTCCGGCTTCGGTGAGTTCGAGTTTGCCATACTTTTCATAGTCCACCAATCCCTTTATACGCAGTTTTTTCAACATACCATTGACAGAAGCCGGTGCGAGTCCCATATGATCAGCCAGCTGGTTGGTGCCCGCCTGGGCTTCCTGCTTTTCGATGGTGAGATAAAAAAGGGCTTTAAGGTAATCTTCTACATTTTTTGAGAGTGACTCCCCTATTTTGTTAGTCATGACTAACTTTTTATATTTGCATAGACAAAGTTACGAACAAATTGAAGAAAGGACTTCTCATTTGCACACTGCTGTCTTGTATTTTGACCACCGTCTTTTGCCAGACAGGCCTTATAAGAGGTACCGTCTACAGCAAAAGTGAAGTCTTGCCATTCGCCACGATTCTCATCGAACCGGGTGGCATGGGTACGACATCAGATACCACCGGACAGTTTCAAGTCAATGGCTTGCCACCAAACAGCTATGAAATATCAGTGAGCCACGTTGGTCTTGAAACCATAAAGAAGGAGGTATATGTCTACGAAGATGCAACGGAAGTCCTCGAATTTCACCTCGACAAGCCCTTGTTGTTGGAAGAAGTCGTAATTACAGGTACGATGAAACCTGCGTATGTGTCCGATTCACCCATCAAGGTCGACGTCATCACAGCACGCCAGCTCGAATTGTACATTCCTACCGCAGCATCATCGGTCGTGGAAGGCATACAGTTGGTCAACGGGGTCCAGGAAGTGACAGCCTGTGGCGTATGTTTTACCAACAGCATTAGTATCAATGGATTGGCAGGTGCGTACACGGCGATTCTCATGGATGGTACTCCCATGTATGGCAACCTTGCTTCGGTATATGGTCTCAATGGCATCCCGAGTATGATCATCGACCGGTTTGAAGTCATCAAGGGGCCCAGCAGCACGCTGTATGGCTCGGAAGCCGTGGCAGGCGTGATCAACATCATCACCAAGGATCCTGAAAAACAACCTTTATTATCGGTCGACCTGATGGGTACCACGCACAAAGAATCTTTTGGCAACATTGCTATGGCCCCAAGGCTGGGCAAAGCAAGCGGATACATCGGTTTGAATTATGCATACATCAACGATTTCGAAGACCAAAACCAAGACTACTTTGGGGACAACATCAGCCTTGACAGGTATGCCTTGTTTACGAAGTGGGAGATTGACCGCAAAAACGACCTTGACTTCAGCATTGCGGCCAAGTATTACTACGAAGACCGCAGAAACGGGGTTGAAGAATTTCTGAAAAACCGCGCTTACCGCACCTTGCGTGGCAGCGACAAGGTCTATGGCGAAAGCATTTATACGCACCGGATGGAGATCTTCGGCACCTATGAAATTCACCGCAATCCGGACCTCAAACTGGACTTTTCGCTATCGGATCACGACCAGGACAGTTATTACGGGAGCGATTACTACCAGGCAAATCAGCGTATTGCCTTTGCAAACCTATTGTTCAATCCCGTTCTTGGAGAACATGACATCATCTTAGGTTTGTCGTCGAGGCTGAATAGCTATGACGACAACACGGTAGCTACAGAACTGGAACGAATACCCGGTGAAATCGTTAATAATCCCGACAACCAGTTCATCCCCGGCTTATTTGTACAAGACGAGTGGAAAGCCTCAAGCAGCCTCACGCTGTTGGCTGGCGTACGCATGGATCATTATACCGATCATGGATTCATCCTTTCTCCGCGTTTCAATATGAAAATCAAACCAGGCCCTTGGACCACGCTAAGGGCCAATTTTGGAACAGGATTTCGCACCGTACACCTTTTTACGGAGGATCATGCATTCATCACCGGTCAAAGGGAAGTCGTAATAGCAGAAAAACTTGAGCCGGAAAGATCTGTAAATGTATCCTTGAATATCAACCACGTATTTGCCCTTTTGGGTGGGACGGGCACCATCGATTTTGAGTCTCATTTTACGCATTTCAGCAATAAGATCATACCCGATTACGATGTGCCAGGCCAAATCCTGTACGCCAACTCACAGGGTTTCGCCCGAACCAAGGGATTTGGTTTGAATTTCAACTACAATTTTACCTTCCCACTGGGAATGTCCATTTCCTATAATCGTCAAGAAGTGACAGAAACCGACATAGACCCCTCTGGCTTCAGAATCGAGAATAAGGTCGAGTTTGCCCCTGAATGGTCGGCGCTTTTCACGACCAACTATTTCTGGAAGCCTGCAGGGCTTACAATGGCCTATACGGCAAGGTTTACCGGGAGCATGTCCTTGCCTGAAGTCTATGACCTGGATGAAGATGGTCATCCTCTTTCGACATCAAGGCCAACCCTGAGCAAACCCTTTGCCATTCACAACATCCAGGTGTCGAGATCTTTGGGTGACCGGCTAATGCTGTATGCCGGGGCACAGAACCTGTTTAATTTCCGTCAGGAGATTTCGCCGTTGACCGGGTATAACGACCCCAATTCAGCGATCGGTTTCAGCGACCGGTTCGACACCTCGTACGCTTATGCCCCAATACACGGTTTTGAATTCTACCTCGGCTTTAAATGGGATTTGGCCCGGTGAGCACGACAACCTCTATTAGCAGTTCCTGCGTGCGTCGAGAAAAACCTCGTTCAGTTGGACAAGCGCTTTTTCTTTGTAGATGGATTTGACGAGAACGGATAAATTGTACCGGCTTCCTCCCATCGACACCATCCTAAGGGGTATACCTTCGAGTCGAGAAAAGATATCGTGAACATATGCCGGGTCGTCGTACAGGGCATTCCCAACGATACAAATAATCGAATATCCCCCTACTGCTTCTACCTCGGCAAATGTCGACAGCTCTTGAATGATATCTTCCAACGCTCCTGCTTCATCGATCGTTACAGATACGGCTACCTCAGATGTGGTGATCATGTCGATGGATGTCCTGTGATTTTCAAATACCTGGAATACCCTTCGAAGAAAACCATAGGCCATGAGCATCCGGTGCGAATAGATTTTGATGGCGTAGATTCCATCTTTGGCTGCTATAGCGGTGATGGCACGCTTGCTGGTATCTTTTCCTATGAGTGTTCCGGGTTTGTCTGGTTCCAAGGTATATTTAAGCCTGAGCGGCACCCCTGACTTTTCGGCAGGCAACACACAAGCCGGGTGTAAGATCTTCGCACCGAAATACGCCAGTTCGGCAGCCTCCCTGTAGGACAAGTAACGGATGGGTATGGTGCTTTTGACTATCCGGGGGTCATTGTTATGTACGCCATCGATATCTGTCCAAATTTGGATTTCGGAAGCTTCGAGAACCGCACCTAAAATGGTGGCCGTGTAGTCGCTTCCGCCTCTTTTCAGGTTGTCCACTTCCCCGTTGTGATTTCTGCAAACGTATCCTTGGGTGATCAACCACTCCTCATCGGACCGGGTTTCCAAGAATGGTAATACTTTTCTTTTAATGGTTCCTAAGGCAGGTTCGCCTTTGGCATCAATCACCATGAATTCAAGTGCTGGAATAACCCTCACCTTAATACCTAACTCTTTACATTTCAGCGCAAAAAGTCGGGTAGAAAGCAGTTCTCCCACGGCGAGTATTTCGCGAGTAGTATTTTTCTGGGTGTATACCGAAACGAGCTTTTCGAGGTTTTCAGAATGCTCTGTCAACACTTGTTGCCCACTGTTGATCATCTCCTCGTTTTCGAATAGATTTTGGACCACCTGCCCATAATGGTGTCGCAGGGAATTGACTTTTTCAAGTGCCCGGGATGGATCTGCCGCTGCAGTTTCTGCAAGATCGACAAGTGCGTTGGTGGTACCTGCCATAGCGGAAAGAACAATCAACTTTTTGCCTTCTACTTTAGAGAGGATTTCCACGACTTGTATCATGCGCTCCGCGTTGCCCACGGATGTTCCACCAAACTTGATTACTTTGATTTCCATGTCATGTTCAATTGAAAGGCCCTGAAGGATTTCGCGCCCGGGTCAAGGTATATTTTTTACCATTGTAAAATAATCTCTGATGACCTGTGAGATGTTTTTGAAAATAGGTTGCAGGCCGTACATATTCCGGTCCAGCCCTTTCAGCCATACTACTTTTTCAATTCCTTCGCTTTTTTGTGGTTTGACCGTGTCGGTAGTCGTATACATGGCGTACCAATACACGGGCTTGAGGATGCGTTTACCTTTACTTCGGCCATAGATGTGGTAGGTGGTATTCAGCTTGGAAATGATGCGCACAAACTGGACACCTGTTTCTTTCATTACCTCGCGGACGGCAGCCTGTTTTTTCGTTTCGTTGGGATCTATTTTACCTTTGGGCAGATCCCAGAAACCTCTGCGGAAAATCAACAGGGTTTCGCCCTTTCTGTTAATCAGCAGACCCCCGGCGGCAGGCACGATTTCAAACAATGAAAAGAAGTCTTTCTTTAGCTGTTTCACGTTGTGTGTAAGGATGTAAACGCGCGTGAGCTCTCTATTTTTATCCAGTTTATCCAGTACCGTCAGCAGAGTTGCCGGTTTCCCCGTATACGGCAGGACAAGTGTCGATCCTTTCTTTTCATGAATATATACATCCCATGCATGATGCATCAGACATATTAGTTTTTCATTATGGTATATTTTGTACATTCGCAAGCCGATAGCTGGAGTTTATGTTGACAGACATTCAGGTGGTAGAAAAACTTTTGCAAATAAATGCAATCCGCCTTGATCCGCAAAATCCATTTCGTTGGGCTTCAGGCCTCCGTTCACCCATCTACTGTGATAATCGCAGGATTTTATCATATCCCAAAATAAGGAAGGACGTCATACTGGCTATGACAGAGGGGAGCAAACGGTTTTTACCCTTTGATAAAGTAGCGGGAGTGGCCACTGCGGGAATTCCTCACGGTGCTATGATGGCGGACGCCTTGGACCTGCCTTTCATGTACGTTCGGTCATCGCCCAAAAAACACGGCACGAGAAGTCAAATTGAGGGAGTGCTAGAGCCCGGAGAACGATGTGTGGTTGTTGAAGACTTGATCTCTACGGGAAAGAGCAGCCTTGAAGCGGTTCAGGTTCTGCGCAGTGCAGGTGCTGAAATTGCAGGTGTTGTGGCGATCTTTTCCTATGAATTCGACGAAGCTATTGAGCGCTTTGCCGTAGCCAATTGTCCATTTTACACTCTATCCAACTATTCTGCATTGCTTAATGCCGTCCAGGCTTCTGGCTATCTCAGTGAATCAGAAATTCAATCACTGCGCGAGTGGAGGAAAGATCCACGGGCGTGGAGCAATAAATACGAAATATGACCATCTGGAACGACGATTCAACGTCTTTTTTATACGAATACATCAACAACAATGCACCCACCGGATTTGAGTCGCCAGGTCAGCAAATCTGGCTCGACTACTTGAAACCGTATATTGACGACCATGGGATCGACCACTATGGAACCGCATACGGAATCATCAATCCTGGAAAGCCTTTTTCTGTGGCTATAGAGGCCCATGCCGACGAAATTTCTTGGTTTGTAAACTATATTTCCGACGAAGGCTTCATCAGCGTAATCAGAAATGGAGGCTCTGACCACCTTATTGCCCCTTCCAAAAAGGTAAAAATTCACACGAGCAAAGGGGTGGTCCCGGGAGTATTTGGATGGCCCGCGATACATTTACGAAAAGACAAGGATGTTTCGGCCGTACCAAAATTGGAAAATATTTTCATAGATGTCGGGGCAAAGGACAAGGCGGAAGTCCTTGAAATGGGAATTCACGTAGGAAATGTCATAACCTTTGATGATGATCTTGGAGAGCTGAATGGCAAGTTTTTAGTAGGACGGGCTCTTGACAATAGGATAGGTGGTTTCGTCATTGCCCAGGTTGCACGGTTAGTTAAAGAAAACAAAGACGTCCTTCCCTATTCTCTTTATATAGTCAACTCTGTGCAGGAAGAGGTGGGACTCAGAGGAGCTGGTATGATTGCTGACACGCTGAAACCCAATGTGGCCATTGTTACCGATGTCTGTCATGACACGAACACGCCAATGATCAAACCCAAAACAGTAGGAGATATCAAGGCCGGATCGGGTCCTACAATCACTTATGCCCCTGCCATTCATTACAAGGTGCTTGAAGTGGTCATCGAGGTGGCGGAGAAAAACAAAATCCCTTTCCAGCGTTCCGCTTCGTCACGCGTGACGGGTACGGATACCGATGCTTTTGCCTATTCACGTGGAGGCATCCCATCAGTATTGATCTCATTACCGCTCAGGTACATGCATACGACTGTGGAAATGGCGCACAAAGAAGACATAGAAAACCTTGTTCAGCTGATTTACAAGAGCTTGCTAAGGATTGGACCTGACATGCCATTGAAGTATCTTTAGACTGATCAAATCTTTAAATCCTGCCCTCTTTCTTTAAATATTATGTCTACAGCAATTTGCACATCGCCATAAGTGCAGCCGTTTACCTCGCTGGGGCGATGCACCTTTTCAAGATACCCTTGAATGCTTACCTTATAGGGTTCATAGGTTGTGCTACTTTCCTGACTTACAATTTGCATCGCTTCATTGGACTTCTAAAATCAGACAAAAAGGACGTGCCTGAAAGATTTCAGTATACACTGAACCACCTGACTTCCTTTATTACCTTGAATATCCTGATATTGGGACAGTTTATTTTCTGTCTTGAACACCTATCCTGGGATACCATTTTCGATCTGTCTTTAGTAGGATTTATTACTGCATTGTACCTGTTGCCGGTATTCCCGGGATTTAAAAGGTTGCGTGATATAGCCTGGATAAAGATATTCGTCATTGCACTTGTATGGGCCTATATCTTCATCTTGCCCGATATGGAAGGAGACGCTTATTCAAACGTGATCTTCTATGTCTTTTTGATGCAGTTTTTTTTCTTTCTGGGACTAACCCTTCCATTTGATATCAGGGATGCCTCTATTGATGAAGGCAACCAACTAAAGACATTGGCCAATGTCCTTCCTATCAAAAAGGTGATTCGCATCATCGAAATGTGCTTTTTAGTTTCCCTGATTTTGTGTATTGTCACCACCGTAATTAGCAAACTACCCTTGTACGTACCCATTCTTTTTGCCATGATGCTCGCATTATTGTATTTCCTCGTACGCAAGTATCCCAGGTCGGAATATGAAATGTATTACCTCGGATTGCTCGATGGGTTTATCCTTATCAATGGACTCATTTTTCTTCTTTGATACTGTCTGACATCAGACATAACGTGCACGAACCCGTTAACTTTAGCTAACAAAAGATTGATCAAGTCGTTTTTTAGGCAGAATGAAACGGTATCTCGGCTTGGTTGTTTTGTTATTCCTAACCATCCACCTCGGGGGGCAGACCTGTTGTTCCGGTGGGGTGCCTGTGAGCAGCAATCTCGGCTTCCGGTCGGAATCCGAGGGTACCCTTCAACTCAGTATTCAGACGGACTTTAATGTCCTGACTACACTCTATTCCGGAAGTATTCGACTGGACGACGATTTTCGAAAACGCACCACACAATCCTACCTGTTCAGGGCATCGTACGGTATTGATAGCCGTTTGGCTGTTGAAGTATTTTTCCCATGGGTGCGGCAGACCAGAAAAATTTATACACCAAGTGGTTCGACAGATTTTGAGTCGAGTCATGGTGTAGGAGATCCCGTTGCATTGCTCATATACAATGTAGTGAACAACCCCATTCACTGGCGGATAGGTGCAGGATCTCAAATGCCTTTAGGAAGATATGATGTCGTCAATGACAAGGGCTTGTTTCTCACGGAAGATCTACAGCCAGGCAGCGGATCGTGGGATTGGGTGTTTTTTTCTTCCTTGGAGGTCGTTCCTTCCCGCAGCAAGGCGCTGCTGTTATCTTTGAATACCATTTTCAGCCGAAATGGTGTGAATGATCGGTCGCGGAATGGCGCTCAAAGCTATCGCTTCGGAGATGAAATCCAACTCATTGCCAACCTTTCAGACCAATGGCTCATTTTCAATCAAGTGGTGACATCCGGTATTGGCCTCCGATATCGAAACGCCGCAAGAGATCGAATCGACGAAATTCCGAACAGTGGTACCGGAGGGCACTTTCTTTTCGCTAGATTTACCGGTGGAATCCCATTACCCCGCGAGCTGGGAGAAATGGGGATTCAATTCGAAATACCGCTTTATACCCGCGTCAACGAAACCCAACTGGCTCCATCCTATCGTCTGAACTTTGGATGGTTTAAAAAATTTGGTTTGAAAAATGACCACCCCATATCCGAGGAATTATGAAAAGCAGACGATACCTAATTTTTTGTGGACTACTCTTGGCAATGGCGTGTACAAAGGAAAAAGAAGGATTTCGGAAAGCACCTTCACAGCCTATTGAAGATGAATGGTTGATCCCATCGGACCAGGTGTTTGATGGTGGTCCTGGGAAAGATGGCATTCCATCCATTGACAACCCAGATTTTACATTAACAGCGGAGGTAAGTTTTTTAAAGGATGAAGACCTGGTATTGGGAATTGCCTTTGATGGAGTCATTAAAGCTTATCCCCATCCTATTCTTGACTGGCACGAAATCGTCAATGATGAATTCGGTGAATTATCCCTTGCCATTACCTATTGTCCGCTTACGGGAACTGGTGTAGCGTGGAACCGGGTAATAGAGGGAGAATTGGCTGAATTCGGGGTATCAGGGCTCTTATACAACACAAACCTGATGCCTTATGACCGCATTACAAACAGTGTCTGGTCTCAGCAAAGACTGGATTGCGTCAATGGCGAGCTCAAAGGTACGACAGCCAAGGTGCACAGCTTGGTTGAAATGCCTTGGTCGGTATGGAAAGAAGCCTTCCCGGAAGCCTTGGTGTTAAACACACGAACAGGCTATTCGCGCAATTACGCGCGATATCCCTATGGAGACTACCGCACCAATCAAAGGCGGCTGTTATTCCCAATTCGCCATACCGATGACCGCCTACCACTGAAAGAGCGCGTCCTTGGGGTGGTGTATTCATCCGAACAAAAGGTATACCTATTCGATGACGGTCAACAGAGCATCGACATGATCTTAGACGAGGTTGCTGGAAGGCAGATCGCCATAGTAAGAAGCAAAGTCCTGAATGTCCTGGCAGCTTTTGAGTTGAGAACGGATCGCACGTACGAGCTAAAGAAGGATGGTTTTCCCAATGTAATTGCAGATTCTCAGGGAAATGTATACGATATCTTGGGTAGGTGTACCCATGGAAACGCAGCTGCTTTGAACCTGTCGCCCCAGTTTATGGGATATTGGTTTTCATGGGGTACATTCTATCCAGAAATCCCCATCTGTGGATTTTGATTTCCTGAAAGTTCATCAATCATCCGATTCCAAAAGGTCCGGCCGTATATGCCTGGTGCGTTCTAAGGCCTTTTGGCGTCGCCAATCCTCAATTTTTTGGTCGTGACCTGATAACAAGATCTGCGGCACCTTCCATCCTTTGTACTGCGAAGGACGGGTATAGACCGGGGGCGCAAGCATCCCATCCTGGAATGAGTCCGTCAAAGCCGAGGTGCCATCATTCATGGTACCGGGTATCAGCCTTGACACGGCATCTACGAGTACCATGGCAGCCAACTCGCCGCCTGTAAGAACGTAATCACCAATGGATACTTCGAGCGTTACATGATTTTCTCTGATCCTGTGATCGATGCCTTTGTAATGTCCACATATGAGCATCAAGTTCGTTCCAAGTGAAAGCTGGTTAGCCATTTTCTGTTTGAGTCGTTTGCCATCGGGTGTCAAATAGATGATATGGTCATAAGTCCTTACCCTCTTAAGTGCTTCAATACAACGGTCTAAAGGTTCAACCATGAGCACCATGCCGGCTCCCCCTCCGTATTGGTAATCATCGATCTGCCTGTTTTTCCCGATGCCATAGTTCCTGAGATCATGAATTTCGATCGAAATGATTTGTTCGGTGATGGCTCTTCTCAGGATGGAATGATCGAGTGGCCCCCTGAGCAAATCTGGCAGACCTGTGACAATGTCAAAATGCATGTAATCAGTACTGGTTTACTTTGACTCTTTTCCCTTGAGCTTGGCGTAATTATGGTAAAAATGAGGTATGGTTTCTATGCCTTTGTAAAAGTTGAATAAGCCATAGTGTTCATTGGGTGAATGAATATCATCGCTGTCCAGACCAAATCCCATCAAAACGGTCTTCACTCCGAGAATTTCTTCGAAAAGTGCCACGATAGGTATGCTACCTCCCATGCGCATCGGTATAGGCTCCGTACCATAGCTAGAAGACATGGCCAGACTGGCAGCACGGTATTCATCGGTATCGGTCGGCGTTACAGCGGGCCAACCGCCATGATGCGGTTTGACCTTCACCTCTACGCCTTTAGGAGCAATTTTTTTAAAGTGCCTCGCAAAAAGATCAGTGATCTTTTCGGGATCCTGGTCAGGAACAAGTCGCATACTGATTTTTGCAAAGGCCTTTGACGGCAGGACAGTCTTAGCACCTTCTCCTGTATAACCACCCCACATGCCATTGACATCCAAGGTCGGCCGGATGGAGGTTCGTTCCAGCGTCGTAAACCCTTCTTCGCCAAGGACATCTTTAATGCCCAATTCGGATTTGTAAACATCTAGGTCGAAGGGTGCTTCGTTCATTTTGCGACGCTCTCCTTCGCCAATAACCTCAACATCATCGTAAAATCCCGGGATGGTAATTCTCTCTTTGTCGTCCTTCAATGAAGCTATCATTTTGCAAAGAACGTTGATTGGATTGGCGACAGCGCCACCGTATACTCCGGAATGAAGGTCCTTATTGGCTCCTGTGACTTCTACCTCAACATAACTAAGTCCCCTTAAACCTACCGTTATGGACGGTACATCGTTGGCCAAGACCGATGTATCGGAGATCATTACCATATCACATTCGAGCATGTCTTGATATTGTCTGCAAAAATCTTCAAGATGGTCCGATCCAACTTCTTCTTCTCCTTCAAACAAAAATTTGACATTACAGGGTACTCCTTCGTTGGCGTACATTGCTTCAAACGCTTTTACATGCATATAAAGTTGTCCCTTGTCATCGCACGATCCCCTTGCAAAAATTGCCCCATCGGGATGGATCTCTGTTTTCTTGATAACCGGTTCGAAAGGAGGTGATTCCCAAAGGTCCAGAGGATCAGGTGGCTGAACATCGTAGTGACCATATACCAATACTGTAGGTAAAGAAGGATCTTTGACGTAATTGGCGAATACGACCGGATGTCCTTCTGTCTCGAAAATTTTGACTTCTTTGATTCCTGCTCTTTTAAGCTTTTGGATGAGCCACTCGGCTGCAGCAATCATATCTTTTTTATGCCTGGAATCAGCACTGACCGATGGTATCCGCAGGAAGTCGAGTAATTCTTCAAGGAATCGCTCCTTGTTTTTCCGTATATAAGTAGTTGTTTCAGTCATATTCTGGATTTTAGAAAATTCACTTTAAGTTGTTTCTTGAGTTCTTCCTGTGATTCTATCTTTACCAGGAATCCTTTCGAGGCCATAGACCAATCTCCTCTTTCTTCGGATACCACAAAAGCAGTAGCATTCGTTTTTTCGGAAACCCCTATAGCTGCGCGGTGCCTCAGGCCCAACTGATCCGGTAGTGATTTGCTTTCGGATATGGGAAGAATGACACTTGCTGAATAGATCCTATTGTTGCAAACTACCACGGCACCATCGTGCATTGGTGATTCTTTCTGGAATATGCTTTTTAACAGTTGAGAGGTTATGCGAGAATCTATGATCTGACCGGAGTTGTTCCAAATGGATATATCCTTGTTGTTGGAGAAGACGAGCAACGCTCCCGTCTTTGTTTCGCTGAGATACGTCATGGCAAAGAGTACCTCATCTACACTTCTCATAAGATCGCTATCGTCCATGGACCATTGATCTCCCCAAAGTTTTTGAAGAAATCCAAACCTGTTCTTTAAAGTATTGGCGCCAAGCATGAGAAGAAATTGCCTAACCTCCTGCTGAAATATGATAATGACAATCAGGACGCCAAAGCCTATAAATGGACCAAGGATGAAAGTCAGCAATTTCATCTGCAATACGCTGACCACCAGCCAGATTAGATACAACATCAGTACCCCGATGAAAATATTGAACGCGATAGTGCCTTTTAGCAGCTTGTAAAGCTGGTACACCAGGAACAGAACAATCAAAACATCAACCACATCCAGAATTCTGATGTCCTGTAAATTCATGGCACCAAACTGCCAAAAGTGATCAATCATACGATGTGTATTCTTTAAACTTCATCTTGCAAGGAGTCATTCACATAAGACATTAATACTTTATGCATCCGTGAATCTTTCGCTCTGTCAAAACAAAGGGCAATTTATTCTATTCCTCAGACAGATGATGACGGTTTTTAGAAAGAATTGTCCCTGAGACATTTTAGGCCTCAATTCGTAACGGAAAAGACATACGCTAGAAAATGTATCGAGTGAACATTCGTTGTATCATTGTCATTGATAAGGCAAAAATAACAATTGTGCGAATCGCTCCGTTCCGGTTTCATATTTTAATGGTAAGTGCAAGCTTAACAATTACCATAGCGATACTTCCTTGCAATGATTTGTCGGCTCAGCTTGTTGAAACCCAATGTGAGGTGGCATATGATGGTATCGATCTAAAATCAAAGAAACTCACATTCGAGCTGAAACCTACAACCTTGTTTCACTACACTCCCAGGGAAATTCGCAATGAGGTGGGAGATGTCGGGTTGCTGCATTGTTCGGGGCAACTACAACAGATCGAAGAATCTGTCTTTCTCAATCTGAATATTGAAATTTTTTCCAAACTGGCTCCTCAAATGTATGGACAGATCAAAAAGGGTCATCTTTTTCGGATCACCCTGATAGATGGCCGACAGATTGATCTTCGATGTATTGGGGGCAGTGATGGGGAAAACTTTGTGGAGAGGAATTCTTTCATCTATCCCATCCGTTTTAACCTGGAGAAAGGAGCGAGGCGTGCCCTTTCCAGAATGGAGGTGGACAAGGTAGGAATACAATGGACCAGTGGCTTCGAAGAATACCCCATATTTGAAGTGGATTTTTTCATGAATCAAATAGCATGTCTGAAAGAGAAAGGCAGAAAACCAAACTAGGCCTTGAGTTGCCAACGGACCCACGATGGGCTCGTCTTGCCGAGATGCATCTGGCAGAAATTCTAACCGATCATGCCTATTGCGAACAAAAAGCAGCGACGGCGTGCATTTCATTGATCCAACAGTACCCTGAAAAGGAAGAGCTTGTAGAAGAACTGATGCCGGTTGTTACCGAGGAATGGGGCCACTTCCGGCTCGTAATTGCAGAACTTAAAAAAAGGGGGTTGTCTTTAGGGAGGCAGCGGAAAGACGAATATGTCAACGAACTGATGAAATTTCAGCTGAAAGGTGGAACCAGGGAAGACCGGTTATTGGAAAAACTTTTAACCTGTGCATTGATAGAAGCGAGAAGTTGTGAAAGATTTCGATTGCTGTCGCTTCATCTGGGAGAAGCCAAACTCAGGGAGTTTTATCATCACTTTATGGTTTCTGAAGCAGGCCACTACAAGATGTTCATCAATCTCGCAAAATTGTACTTCGGCCAGGAAAAAGCTATGAAACGCTGGAGTGAATACCTTGATTTCGAGGCTAAACTGATGTCAAGGCTCAAACCATCTGGTCAGAGAATGCATTGACATCATCAAACTTTTGTCGTCACTGTTACACCGAATCAGTCTGTATTAATCCGTTCTCACGCGCCTGAGGATCCCGCCATCATCCAATACCAGTTCAGCATCGGCAAAACCGACATTTACTGCGCGCATCCGGGCTGCCTCCGCAGCCTGGAAACTATCGAATCCTCCCACCACAAATATGGTCCAGCGACCTTTCGACCATTGCTCAAGTTTACCAATACCCTGTGCTGCCTGTAGATCGAATGACATCGGGTTCAGATAGGAGGCTAGCTTTACCTTGTATTGAGATGAAGTACTGTATTCATTGATGAATTGTTCCACATCATAACGCGGTGCTTGACCACTGCGCAAAAGCTCGTATTCCGATATGCCCAAAATATCGGAAGTGACAAAGGCGTCCTTAAAGCCCGCATTCTTCACCTTAACCAGTACGTCTGCCGCTTCTACTCTTGTCCGGTAATATCCCAGACGGATCTTTACCGAGTTCGGTTTAAAAAACCGGTATAAGTTTCCATAAGCTATGATTTCAGAATAGTATCCCAACCTTCCTTTGGTTTTTGAGAGAGAAGCCAACTGGATGAAATATACTTCGGCATTTTTGTCCAGATCTTCCTTTCTTCCTCTTGTTTCCTCAACAGAGACAAGAGTAGCACCTTCAAAGTCAAAATAAATATCTTCAATCGTAACTTTATCGGCAAACTCTGTCTCATCACTTTCTGATGCCAGGATTACTTCAGCGGGACTGCCAGGAGCGTCCATCCCTTCTACTTCTTTGGAAAGCATCTCACCTGCATCCGCCAGGGGGACACTTTCGTCTTTTCGCCCCGTCGTCACGAGAGATTCCAGCTGTACTGCTCCGGGAATGTCTTTTTCTTTGGAAACGAGTTCATAGGCTACATAGATGTCGTCTTTTCCCCGGCCACCGAGCCGGTTGGATGTAACAAAATACCTGTCATTTTCAGTATCAGGTATGAGGTAATAGTCATCGGACGGGGAATTGATACCTTTCCCGACATTTGTTGCCTTGGCCCATTGGCCGTTCACAATCTGAGAAACAAAGTTGTCGTACCCTCCGAGACCCATATGGTAATCCGAGGCGAAATAAAGTTGATCCTCGTTAAAAAAGGGTGAAATCTCGTTTCCGCTCGTATTTATTTCGGGCCCGAGGTTTTCCGGCTTTGTCCAACGACCTTCCCGAAAGAGGCTTACATAGATATCAAAGCCTCCATATCCACCTGGTTTATTCGATGAGAAGTAAAGTGCAGACCCATTGTTTGCCAGATGAGGAAAAGCATTAGAATATTCCACCCTGTTGTATTCGAAAGGACGTGATCCAGAAAAATCACCATTGGGATGTACTGAGGCCAGGTAGATGCTGATGTTCATTTCATCTTCTGTGATCTGATTGCATGCACTTGTAAATGTATTTTTCATATAGGCCACCATAGTGCCATCGTCTGAGTAACTAAGTGGCCCCAGGCCTGCATCTTCCTTGCCATCACTACGAAGAAACCTTATCTCTTTGCTGCCCGAATTGCCGGTATTATAAGTCAAGTAGAGCTGGTTTCCGCGCTGGTTGATGTAGCTGTCATTTTTCTTTTGATTGGAACGCTGCAAGTCATCCCTGAAAGAAGCAAATACAATTTTGTCTTTAAAAAGTGCAACCCCAAAATCCGATTCGGGCGAATTGGCATCAAACGACAAGATGTCGTATTGATCCGGCATCTGAAGAAGGGTCTTGGCGTAATCCGTGCTTGCAATAAAGTACGTGGCCTCGGAAGCATTGGTGGTAAGGTATTTTTCGTACCACGCCTGGGCCTGCTCGTATAAACCTACTTTTTTCAGGGTATGAGCATAGCCGGCCTGGTGCCTCGGGTCGAGATCCTCTGATAGCTCAAACGCCTTTTCATAAGCTTTTAACGCACTGAGAAGCTGATTGGTCATCCGATACGCTTCAGCCAAACGTACATATGCCTCCGCATTATCTGGATGTTTCATCAATCCTGCTTCATAGTTCTTTATGGCCAGCTCGTAAGCTTTCAGATTGAGCAACTTGTCTGCTTTGGTAAATTCTTTTTGTCCCGGTAATGCAATTGCCATTGAAACGACAAAAGCCGTGACTACAACCCTGGATAGACTCATTGGCTTGTAATTTGCTGATAACTTGAAAATCCCTACAACCCCCTGCCTCTCTCAACCAATGACAAATATATTAAATAAAATTCGAATATGTTAACCGCTGGTTGTTTTATCATTTTTGACGGCAGCCCTTGCCATCAGATAGATCAGAAGCAATCCCAGGGCAAAGCAAACCACAATAGCTGTTAACCTCGGATCTGTAAATTCAGCATAGATCGACGGAACCACATTTTGCTCGGCTACAATCTTATAGGCATCACCTGGTAGCAACACCCCATCAATTGATTCGATCTGCCCTGTCTCCTTATTGAATGCTGTGAGAATGATCTTCCATGGCCATAATTTGTTGAGCGAACCTGTCAATATGCCCACCATAAATGCCATGGTCAAGTCGTGAAAATTCTTAAAAAGGTACGATAGAATTCTAGCAAAGCTGAACAAACCCACAAGAGCACCGAGTCCAAAAGTTCCAAGAACTACCACGTTTTCGCCCAGGTAAAAATCGCTCAGTATTGCTTTGAGTGACAAAATAATCGTCTCGTACAAACCCAGTAAGAGTAAAATAAAACTGCCTGAAATTCCCGGCAGCATAAGAGCTGAAATAGCGACTACACCGGCACCAAAAATATAAAAGAGATTGTCGGATCCCGTCCCTGGATTGATGTGGGTTATCCAATACGACAGCACCAAGCCAAGGATGGCAAGAAGGACTGCCGGAAAACCCCACCTTTGGATCTTGGCAAAATAAATGGCTGAAGCCAGTACTATCCCGAAGAAAAAAGCCCACAACAGTTCTTTGTCGGTGATAAGAAGCCGTCCTAATACCAGGACACCAAAAACCAAGCCGAGGGCCATCCCAGCAATCAGCCAAATCAGGAACTTACCATTCATCCTTTTCCACGCTTCAGCAGGATCTCGTATCAGAAGGCGCAGATTCGCCGGTGACACAGATTTGATCGTCAACAGGAGTTCTTCGTATATTCCTGTAATAAAAGCAATGGTCCCGCCAGAGACTCCGGGTATAGCCTCCGCCATACCCATGGCCATACCTTTCAACACCAAAAACATATTTTTCATATTATTCATGCGGTCGAACAAATCTATTATTATTGCCCCAATCTACTGTATCAGTCAGGCTGATTTGAACGAATGAATCCAAATCTTCATGCATCATGACATTAAGATCGGGCTGGCCTGCATTGTGCCAGGCAGTATACCAGGCACTTCCAATGGCCCAAATGGCCTTTCTCATCTGATCTTCCACCATTCCGTCGAGTTTACGTTGATACATAAAGGCATATTGCCTGCATTGTAACCGGCTCATTATGCCATTGCGCTTGTCAAAGCACCAAACCCGGTCCAGATGAACTTCTTGCATCAACGTTTTTTCATCTCTTAAAACCTTTTCTACCAGGGCGTGACTATCCCATACAATATCCCAATAGAACGAATCCATGTTGTTCACAATTTGAGCAGGCGGCAACACCAAGTCGTACTGCTCTTCGGCGAACAATTCAGGAATGCGTGTTTCCCAAAATGCATGAATACCTCTTTGGCCAGTAAGTTGCCCATCGTAATTTTTCGTGGTATGCAGGGGGACGTGGGCATCCGCTATATAATGCCCGAGTTCTGCACTCAAGCTAATAATAGACGCAATCTTTCCTTTCCTGAATGCAGTTTCTAGCCAGGTCTGGTGCCGGATGAGGTGATAGGGAAGCATACCATGCCGCATGAAAGTATCGGTTATTTCCAAAGCCACAACAATCTCCGGTTGCGGATCACAGAAGCAGGGCATTTGATCACATATATTCAGAATTTCTACGTGTCCTTCCTCTATCAGTTGAGGCAGCAATGCTTCTATATGCAACGCCAGGGTATCCGTCCACCCTTCCCCGCAGTTCTCTACAGGTAGATCCGTCGCGATCGTCTTATGACCTCCGGGATGATGTCTTCTCCAAACGATCCCGGAGTGGGTCAAGACATCTTTTGCCAAATTGTAAGTTAAAGCAGTATCCCGGTCTGATATCCAGTGATCTAGATCCATGTAGTGGCGCATACCTTCAGACCTTACCGCATATCGCCTTTTATCTGGATTGATGGACTGGCTTACGATGGCCTCATAGTAAGTCTTGTAGAAAGGCAAAAGCTCCAATGGCAATGTAAAAACGGCTACACTGTTGATCAAACGATGACCGTAAAACCCCCAGTACCCTGAGGTCTTCAAGACACAAGTAATAGCCACAATTGTCAGGACAGACAACTTGATATATCCATTCATCAGATTTTTCCAAATCCGTAACCCCTGTATAGCCTGAAGATAATGAAAAATAAAAGGATTCCCAGCGTCGGCCATCCAGCTGCTTGGGTAATATAAAACCATCGATTGCTTCGATATTTTCCTTTATCAAAGGGGCTGATGGAAAAATCAGCTCTGTACAAGGATAGAATTCGATCTCCGTGTAACGCATATTCGAGAGAATTCGCCAAGATTTTTCCGTTGCCAGGATAGATTATCCGTTCCCACTTATTGAATCCCAATGGCATCCTGTTTCCCCTGACATCATTTACCGGTAAGATGAGATCGGTATCTGAAATGATCACTTGCCTCGTCTTGCCGGGACCTTTCTGGTAAGCATAATTGAGTGAATCGAGATAAAGTCTGTCATTGCTGGACAAACGGTTTTGAAAATGCGAAGAAAAACTTCCCTCCAGGGCAACACCCAGGACAAGTTCTCCATCCTTATATTCCTGGGGATCTGGTTCTACTCTCATAAAGTCGAAACTCAACTGAACTGGAGAAGATAGTGTCCTTGTATAGGGTGAACTGACTAGTAATGGCTTTTTTCTGATCTGGTCTGATGTCCGTAAGGTATCTATTGGACTCACAAAATAGGTGCTCGCCGGATCGTCTACGTACAGCGGTAATGACTGGATGACCGGATGAAAAGGAAATCCGATTGGTACTATTCTTGGTTGACCGTTTACTTCACCTACTACCTGTGGAATGCTGCTGCAATTGAGGTCCATGACCAGCTCTGGCCTCACACGTACACCCCATTTAAAAAGCATATCATCCGATAGTCGGGCTGAGGCGATGGTGGTGTATGCTCCATATTTCCGTATACTATCTACCTCCACATCGAAACGATCAACGTACCACACAATGGGCACATCACGTACCACAGCCTGGTCAATGTACAACAGATCATGCCTGTCTAGTCCTTCACGTGAGTCCAATGCAAGCACAATGTCTGCGTCGTCCAGCGCTAGTTCATTTCGTGAAAAGAAAGCATAGGCGCTCATCTCTTTGGCTCCCATCCCGAATGTGCGATAAAGGAGCGTATCGGCGACACCCACTATAGCTACATTTACGGGCTCTCGAAGAGATACATCCCTTATGGCCCTTACAAGACGTGATTCAAACGCAGCCATGGATGAAATGATACCCGTTGAAGCATCCTCGTTTAAATCGGCAGAAGTAAGAAGATCAATAAATGCAACATGGCGGGCATTATGGACTGACACATATGGGTATATAAGACTTTGTGAAACCTGGTCGCGCGTAGCGACCCGCTGTCCTACAGGCGTCACACCGCGACTCCTCAAAAAGTCCCTGAATGCATTGACTTCTTCGACGGTGCCTTCACTGGGGTCTCGGTAGACGACATTTACTTTGCTGCTGGCACGTCTTACCTGCCACAGAAAAACATCCACATATTCTCGGTATGCACGGAGATCTGACGGAATGTTACCGTCCATCAGTACTGTGACGACCACTTCGTTATCTATGGACCTTATCGCTTCCACGGCCTCATCGGAAAGAGAAAACCGACCATCGCTGCTCAAATCCCATCTGTAGTCAACCTTGAAAAAAACAAGATTTACCACGACCAGGATGGCCAACGTGACAATGAATTTCTTATTGGGTCGCATGCTACCAGATTTTTGGATTGTTCAGTCTCAATTGACCCGCGGCAAGGAAAATGATCTGAAGGGAAATGAGGTAAACAACACTGGAAGCCGTTAAGATACCCTGGCTCCAGAATTCAACCTGGTGTCTGACACTAAGCCTCTTTAACTGGTAGGTCGGAAACGATGTCAATCCTTCAGTATCACCCAGCATATATAGTCCATCGTAGAAAAAAAGACTCAGGACAACTGCGATTACAAAGCTAAGAGCAGCATGGGTCGACAGGACAGACGAGAATAGCCCTATGGCGATGAACAATCCACCTACGAGGACGATCCCCAACAAAGATCCCGCCAACTGACCGGTTTCTGGTTCTCCCGCCAGCCGAAGTTGATGGACGACACCTACCACTGGTACGCTCAACAGCACTATGATACATACGACCATCATACAGGCAAGGTATTTGGCTAAAATTATATCCAGTCTCCTGACCGGGAGCGAGAACAAAATTTCCATGGTGCCATCGCGCCACTCTGACGAGAAAACACCATAGGTAATGGCGGGTGCGATAAATAGAAGCATATAGGATGCAAGTTCGAAATATCGCTGAGGGTTTGCGTATCCATAATCCTCGTAGCTTGTCCCGGGGAAAATCCACAATATCAATGTCCCGCCCAGGAAATAAATCCAGATAAGCAACCAAGCGGACCAGCCCCCGAAAACTCCAATCAGCTCTTTTTTGAATAGATTCCACATGATCAACTTGTTTTGAACAGATCATCGAGTGGATGGTCCAGTACCTTTAATCCAAGGATTTTCCATCCTTTCTTCACAGCCAGATCAAAGAGAAGTTCTCGAATGTCTGTATGATCAGCCGATGTCACCGTGTAAACGTTGTTGCTCTTTTCTCTTACATCTTTGACCCATTGGACTGATCTCAAGTGATTGGTAAGACCTTTTTTGTTAAGGGTCAACTCAATTCTTTGATTTGATTTGCGGGACAAGATTTCTTGCAATGGCCCATCAACAATGATTTTCTTGTGGTCTATGAGCACAATGCGGTCACTTACCGCCGAAATCTCCTGTAGGAGATGACTGGAGAGAATGACAATCTTTTCCTTACCCAACTCCTTAATTACACTTCGCAAATGTATGATCTGTGCAGGGTCAAGACCATTAACCGGTTCGTCCAACAATAAGACTTCCGGATTTGGTACAAGACAGGCTGCGAGGCCAACGCGCTGTTTCATGCCCTTTGATAATTCCCCGATGCGACGGTCGAGAATGCCGGATAAATCCAGCTTTTCGGAAGCCTCAGCGACGGCAGGTTTGACCTTCTCACTCCTATATACCTGGCCTACCCACTTCAGGTATTCTATGACTTTAAGATGTGGATATATGGCATTTCTTTCGGACAGATAGGCTACGCGACTTTTATAATTCAACGAACCGGCATCATCCATTCCCATCGTAACCCTCCCCTTGTCTGGAAACAATAATCCCGCTGCCACGCGCAAAAGGGTCGTTTTCCCGGCCCCGTTTCTGCCAAGCAGCCCTACCACTCCATTCTCTTGAAATTGCAATTGGATATCTTCCAGCACTACATGGTCTCCGTAGGACTTGCTGACGTGGTCGATATGTAAGTTTCGATTATCGCACATTCTTCACTGCACTGATCAGATCGGACAACATCCATGCATCTCTCACCATAAAGGATCCTACCCGTACACGACGGAGAGTTGCAAGATGAGACCCGTTATTCAATCGCTTACCAAAGTCGCTGACAAGTGACCGGATGTATGTTCCCTTAGAACAAGTCACTTCAAAATCCATAAACGGCCAATAGATGCGGCTTATTTTAAAACTTTCTATATTGATGAGTCTCTTTTTTACTTCAATCTGAATTCCCTTCCGAGCTAATTTATAAAGCGGAACACCTTTTTTTTTAACTGCGGAATACATAGGAGGTTGCTGCAGCTGGTCGCCTAAAAAGCTCCGCGCTGTTTCAAATACCCTTTCGTCAGAAACATAAATCCTGGGATGATAGATGGAGGGACGTAGTTCTGCATCATAGGACGGCGTCTCTTCCCACATTTTCAGAGTGCCTTCATAGGCCTTATCCATTCCCATGAATCCCTCAATTTTCTTCGTGTATTTCGCAAGGCAAATGACCAGTAATCCGGTTGCCAGCGGATCCAGTGTGCCGGCATGTCCTACCTTGTACTTTTTTACCCCCAAAACATGTCGAATAGCATATCTCAACTTGTTGACCACGTCGAATGAAGTCCATCCGAGCGGTTTATCGACAAGTACTACCCCACCTTTTTCCAGGACGGTTTTGTCAAATTTGGTTAGAGGTAAAAGCAGGTCATGCATATGTCTCAATCAGTATAGTCAATATGCCTAAGGTGATGCAATAGTAAGCAAAGTGATGTATCCTGCTTCTTTTGACAAGGGAAACCATCCATTTGCATGCCCAGACACCTACTAGAAAAGAACTGAGGAATGCCACTGCTATAGATGCGGCATTTGCCGAGCTGATGATCAATTCACCCGAACCAATATCCATTATGACCTTTCCAAAAATCAAGGGTAGCACCATCAGAAAAGAAAACCTGGCAGCTTCTTCTTTTTCTACTTTGAGCATAATAGCGGAGGCGATGGTCATCCCACTTCGACTAATTCCAGGCAAAATCGCTATGGCCTGGGCAATACCAACAACCATAGCCCGGGGATAATCCATTTTCACCGTCTGGTCTACTTTTTTTGGAGTAAGTAAAAGAACTATGCCCGTAATTACCAGGAAAATACAAACGTAAAGGATTGTACCGCTGAAAATTTCTTCAATGGTTTCCTCGAATAACAACCCTATCGCCGCTGCAGGTACCATCGATAAGGCTATCATCCAAGCCTTGCGCCCTTCAGTGTTTACAGGTTTATGTAGATTTCTCACCATTGCAATGATATCCTTGTTAAAAACATAAAGAATACTGCAGGCCGTACCAAAATGAACGAGGACAATCATCAGTAAATCCGAATCAAGCGTCTCACTGGACCCAAGCCAATGATTAATCAGTTCAAGATGTCCGCTACTGCTGATAGGTAAAAATTCGGTAAGTCCCTGCACTATGCCCAGGATCAGGGAACGGATTACTTCGGTCATCCTTTTCTTTTTCCTATCTGAAGATGGCGTAGATCTGGATTCCCAGTCCTATTACAATCACGATAGGTGCCAGAGTAATGCGGCGATGACTGTAGATGAGGCTCTCATCCCATACATCCGGTGACGGCATGCTCCCACCGGACATTAGAATAAATCCAAGGGCAATCAGTACGACACCGATGAGTATGAGCTTGAAATTTTCTTTACCGAAAATCAGTGTAGATGTCTTAGGAGTTGAACTGGCCGATCCTCTCGACTTGGTGGGCTTCAACTTTGTTTTTGACTTTCCAGAGGTCGTGACTACGACTTTTTTCTTTTTGACGGGTTTGTTCACAATCTGTTAATAATCACTTTGAAAAATTTTGCTCAAATATAAATTTACAATAATATATGTGCCAATGACTGAGATACTTAATCCTAATATGATTAAAAAAAATATTCCAACCAGCAACTCACCGGCTGATATCATGAATAAGCCTGACCATGATTCATTGAAGTACCAGACGGCCAATGTAAGCATTAAAGTGGCTATAGCTGCACTCAGTGTCATTCTTTGGGTAATGTTTAAAAGAAAGGGTTTCCTTATGAAGTTACGCGTGGCCCCAACCTTTTCGAGCAACCGAATCCTGTGTTTGTAATGGTTAAGTTGGCCGTGGACCATATGATACATGATATAAGTAATGCCTATGATAAGGATCAAATTCAGGCCGATGGCAATATAGCTTATTCGTTTTAATAAAGTAATCGTTTCGTCCGAAGGAGATTTTGGAATGTATACCTGGGATACCCCGCTACGAGTTTCCAGTCTGTGAAAAAAACTTTCACTATTACGCATAGGTTCATCTACCCCATTCAATTGAAAAGTGATCACATCGCGAAACGGATTCATATCTTGCCAGTCGGCCAGTTGCGGTATTTCGTCCAGCATGAGATTGTAAGCCTGATCTTTGGATATATGGTGTACCGAACCCTTTCTCACTAAAGATTGAGAATCTAAGAATTCTATTATTTCTGATGTCTTATCATATCCTGACTCCAGTTCAACCACGATCGAGGCACTGGTTTTCAAATCCCTGGTGAGGTTTTGCGATTTCAAAGAAAAAAGGAGGAAGAGGCCTGCAATAAATAGTAAAAAGGCCGGTGGCAAACTATCGTAAATGCCTCTTGTGATTGATTGGTGGCCTGTGATGTACGTCGTGAACACAATCCATGAACTTATCTATTGAAGAATGATCGGCACGGAATCCCGGCCAGACTAACTTCAATTCATCAAAGAAATACAAAATATGAATGGATACAACGCAATTTCTGCTAAATTGGTGTTTGCATTTAATCATTAAAACTAATACCATGAAAAAATTAATTGTCCTGGGATTGTTTTCTTTTTTTCTCAGCTCAAGTGCATTTAGCCAATTCAAATTTGGGGCCGGGGTGTCGTTTGAATTGGTAGATCTTTTCGGCATTAGCGGCAAGGCTCACTACACCGTTAATGAGGATTTTGCCGGACAGGCCAGTTTCAGCTACTTTTTCGAAGATTATACCGTGTGGGCGCTCGATCTCGATGTCCATTACAATGGCTTTGACATTGGCGATTTGGAAGGTTTTTCCTTGACGCCTTTTGCAGGGCTGCAAATCGGTACCGTAAGTGTTGACCTCGGAGGGTTTGGCAATGCCAGCAATACAGATATCGGGTTGAATTTGGGTATTCAAGGATTGATATCCATAACCGATTCACTGGATCTTTTTATTGAACCAAAATTCACGATTGGCGGTCTGGAAGGTGTTTTCATCTCCGGTGGAGTCTACTTCGGAGGAGGAGGCAACTGATCTTAGATCACCATTTTTTTACCATACAAAACCACGGACATTCCTAATGAATCCGTGGTTTTTTTTATTATCGCTACGCAATGTTTGATCGTCTTAGGTGAATTTTAATTAAAGTAGCAAGATGAAACGCCTGGCTTGGATTTTTATATTAACATTCTGTTTCTGCGATATGCCAACAAAAACCATCGATGTACAGGGACACAGGGGATGTCGAGGCTTAATGCCCGAAAATACGGTTCCTGCCTTCTTGAAAGCGCTGGAACTCGGCGTTACCACGCTTGAAATGGACTTGGTCATATCAAAAGACCATCAGGTCATTGTGTCTCATGAGCCCTTTTTCAGGGCACCCATCAGTATGGGCCCTGATGGCATCCCTGTGTCCAAAGAAGACGAAAAAAATCACAACCTGTACGCGATGAGTTATGACACGATCGCACAATACGATATGGGACTCCTTGAGGACCCAAATCATCCGGCCAGAGCCAACATTTCGGCACCCAAGCCGAGATTAAAAGATGTGGTGGATGCCGTAAGGGTGTATTGTGAAGAAAACAACGTGAAATTCCCTTTCTTCAACATGGAAATTAAGCGCGAGCCGGAACACGACAGCATTTTCCACCCTGATGCAGGGACCTTTGTCGATCTGGTCATGAATGAGGTACAAAATCTCGGTATGATGAATTTCACGACCATTCAATCCTTTGACCTCGAATCCTTGAGATTAGTCAGGGAGCGATATTCCGGTGTCCCCGTGGCCTTATTGATTGCCAATCAACAGTCCGTAGAAGAAAACATCTCCGCTCTTGGATTTAAGCCTGAAATTTACAGTTGTTATTTCCAACTCGTAAATGAGGCGTTGATCGAATATTGCCGCTCCGAGAAAATCCGCGTGATTCCATGGACGGTGAATGAGGAAGAAGATATCCAGCGCATGATTGATCTGGAAGTAGACGGAATTATTTCAGATTATCCAGATCGCGTACTCAAGCTGCTCTGACCATGCCTATTCTCACTGGTGATGATTTCGAGCCGGGATGGTTGTTCAGAAATGGTCACATCAATACGCTGGGCCCTTATTTTCTGAGCAAGCCGAAATTGCCGCCCTATAGGCGAGAAAGAATACGAACAGTGGACGGAGATTTTATAGATCTTGATAGAATCTCCAGGTCTTCAAATTCACTTTGTATTCTGTGTCACGGCCTGGAAGGGTCCAGTTACTCCAATTATATCACCTTATTCGCCAATTACCTCAGCTCAAAAGAGATGGATATCATGGCCATCAATTACCGTGGATGCAGCGGTGAACCTAACTTGCAAGTGACCTCTTATAACAGCGGCACCACCGGGGATTTACATGACGTTGTACAATATGCGGGCGCCAATTACCAGAACATCTACTTGGTCGGATTCAGCCTTGGCGGAAATCTCATTCTCAAGTACCTGGGAGAAAAAAAATATGTGTTGGATACCCGGATA
>JBFKOL010000016.1:0-28757 GCA_041628815.1 Saprospiraceae bacterium
ACGAGGCGGTCCCCGTCAGTAAGACCTTCATTGATGGCGATCATACCCTCGTATGCTTCACCCGACTCTATATATACCTTCTTAGCACGCGTTTCTTCACCGGAGTCATTGACCAGGTAAACGAATTCGCGACCGTTGACTTCTTGAAGGATAAACTCCACTGGTACGACAATTGCATCTTTAATGGTGAGTTCTTTCAATTTTATTTCGGTGAGGAGGTTGGGTTTCAGAAGTCGCGATCGACCCTGTATGCCTATTTCCAGTTTAAGCGTTCTGTTGGCGGGGTCTATGGTTCTTCCCAACAAATTAATACGTCCCGGAAACTCTAAATCGATACTCGGAAATGTCAGCTGAACCGGCTGTCCTGTCCTGACAATTTTGAGATAACGCTCTGGAAGATCCGCTTCTACCTTGACTTTATAAACGTTAAGTATTTGAACAATGGGAGCACCGGGGGATGCCAGTTCGCCAGCTTTGGTCACTTCTCTGTCAACAATTCCAGAAATGGGTGCATAGATTTTAGACTTTGACAATTGGAAACTCAGGGTTTCAAGATTTTTTTCAAGCCTTTCTTTGTTGTTTTTAGCCTCGAGGTACTGAATTTCTGATCCGATATTCTGGCTCCATAATCGAGACTGTCGTTCATAAACATCGTTGGCCAATGTCAGGGCAGTCTGCACTTCAGTGATTTGTCTATTGATTGATTCAAGGTCCAGTGTTGCTATAAGCATGCCTTTCTCTACGGCATCTCCTTCTTGAACCGTCACATCCAATATGCGGCCAGGCACTTCACTTACCACATTGACCACTTCGTCGGCAATGACCGATCCCTGTATTTTGATATACCTTTCGAAGGATTGTGGTATGAGTGTGAGACTACTCACCAATCTTGCTTTTTCCTTGAGAGATGGATCCAGGGCAGCAATCTCTTCTGTCAGTTGTGCAATTTCAGATTCGAGCACGTCGAGCGATTCTTTTTTGGCAACCAGCAATGCCTTTTTTCCGTCCAGATCTTGTGGGTATTCTCCGTTTCCGTTGTTCTGGCATGAAAACAAAAAGGCTATTGACAAATATAAAATCCAGTGTGATTTCATAGGTTTAGTTTTGTAGTTTCAGCAATTCCCCAGTGGCAATATCGAGTTCTGTTTTTGCCACCAGCAAATCGTATAAGGCGTTGATATAATTAGCTTGGGATTGGTAAAGTGAGGCTTCAGCCTGTGTTACTTCAACACTTGACCCAACTCCTTCGCGGTATTTAATTTGGGTTTTATCATAAATTTTTTCGTTGAGTCTCATAGAGCGCTGGCTGCTTTCAAGCGTCCATTTAGCGTTTTGAAAGTTGGTACGGGCATTGCGAACCTGCAGTTCCATGCCGCGTTCGAATTCTCTTAACTCAATCTCACGCTGTGAAAGGACGATTTTCTTTCTTTGAATTTTAGCTTTGGTATCACCTCCGTCGTAAATCGGGATGGTAGCGCGCAGACCTATCGATCCGTTAGCGAGAAATCCTGCCTCGGATCTGTCAAAAAATCTATCTCGCTGGAGTGTCTGGTCGTAATTGACATTGGCCTTGATAGTGGGGTAGTATCCCATTTTGATGCGATCCAGATCTGCGTAATCCAGTGCAAGAGCCTCTTTCAGAATACGGTGTTCAGGACGTCCATCGTATTCAACAGCTTGAACGCTGTTGACAGGGTCAAGAATCATCTTATTTACCGTATCCTCAAGATTGTCAGCAACTCGCATCTCGTTGTCCAAAGGATAAGCCATTTCGTATTTGAGAATATTGTAATTGATCAATATCAGCTTCTCGAGTTTATCTTTTTCGAAGGTGAGGTTTTCAAGTGATAGCTCTAGGCGATCCACATCGAGTTGTTCGATGAATCCGTTTTGAAAAATAACCTTGGCTTCTTCAAGGGTTTTACGCACATTGGCGATATTGTCCTCTATGATATGCATGTTTCTTTCTGCCACCAATACATTCTGGTAAGCACGAGCTACGTTTTGACGAATGGTTTGCTCAGAGAGCACGGCCCGGTCTTTGGATAGTTGTATGAACTGTTTGGCCACACGCAACCCTTTCAGATAATTGCCGTCAAAAACCATTGCTTCTACACTCAATCCTGCATTGAGCTGATTTTTTCTAATAAAGCCAAATTCAAAGAAATTGGGCTCGCCGGTAAATGGTTCTGCAAGACCTTCCTCCGCAAGAATACCGTATATGGCCGGTGTGAGAAAGTCCTGAACAGGGTTTACCGGGGTTTTGTAGTAATAGGAGTAGGAAAGATTTCCATTCAATTGTGGCATGCCAATTGCCAGGGCTTCCTTGTATTGCCATTCTGCATCGGTGCCTCTCAACTCCGCCAGCTTCATGTTATTGTGATTTTGGATCGCATAATCCATGGCTTCGGTGAGCGAAAAACTATCCTGGCCGGAAAGCACAAAATGGGATAACATTAGAAGGACGATGGCGATTACTTTCATAAGCTGTAGTTGTAAGGTGGGAAAGACCTCAGGTGTTCGACTCCCTTTGGAGAAAGGATTCCGTGCAGGTGGTACTTGATCAATTGTTCAATCAATCTGTCTGAACGGTGTTCGTTCAATGGAAAAATATTTTCGTCGATAATGGCTTGACTCTGGACTACATATAGTTTCGAGATGATTTCTATGTCAATTTCTGATCTGTAGTAACCTTCATTCATGCCTCTCTTCAAGTTTTCTACTATTAATTGTTGAACAAATTCCTGGTGCAGGACTTTTACCTTTTGCCAGGAGTTCTTGTAATATTTTTGAAGGTCATAGAGCATAGTAGGCCGCATAGTTCTGAACAATTGAGAGACATGCTGGGTTATGTGGATGAGTTCGTCAATAGCGTCTCCACTTTGTTCCTTAATGGTCCGCATGAGCTCGCGCTCGAGCTCTGTATGCCGAGTAATGATCTGATTGACGAGGTCTTGCTTATTGGCGACGTATTGATAAATCGTTTTTTTCGATATACCCAGCCTTGACGATAAGTCATCCATGCTGACAGAGCGAATACCAAGCTTCATAAAACTTTCCCTGGCCTGATCAAGGATTTTCTGTTTTGTATCCATTGCAGAACAAAATTATGCATTATAAACCAAGGAAACTTTTACTGGTTCAAAAGTTTTCGTTTTTTTTACAGATGGCTTCCACACACTGATGAAGACGCACCAATTTCAGACGAACAACCTCGGCGAGCGACTATATTAGCGCCAATGAATTACGAAAAGACCATACTTGGAATCATGTCAGGCAGTTCGCTGGACGGTATTGATCTGGCGATTGTTCGATTTCAGCAGGACCTCAACGGCATCCAATGGGAGTATTTGGCTACAGGGCAAGTACCTTTCGAGCCGCGATTGCAATCGACCCTACAGCAAGCGCCAAACTTGACCGCGAAGGCATTGTTTGACCTGGAATCGGACTTCAACACATTTTGTGGCCGGATGGCTGTTGAATTTATAGCTAAAAAGGGTATTGCGGTAGAGGGAATAGCCTCTCACGGACACACGATTTTTCACGAGCCGGATCGCGGATATTCGATTCAAATTGGCAATGGTGGAGTTCTTGCCGCCCTGACAGGTTTGCCATGTATGACTGATTTCCGGGCAAGTGATGTAGCCCTTGGTGGTCAAGGTGCGCCCCTCGCCCCGGTGGTAGAAAAACACCTATTTGACGAATGGCAGTATTTTATTAACCTGGGTGGTATCGCGAACATAAGCAGTCATGGAGATGACAATGTAATCGCATTTGATATATGTCCGTGCAATCAAATCCTTAATTATATTGCCGGTCGCAAGGGTATGCCGTATGACAAAGGTGGTGCCATGGCAGCCAGGGGATCAGTAATAGGATCACTGGTCAAGAAATGGTCTTCACTTGATTACTTCAGCCGGTCGCATCCAAAATCCCTTGACAATTCATGGGTTCGAGATCATTTTTTTGATGATCTGGTTGATCCCAGGTACGATATCCTGGATCTTGCAAGGACAGCTGTAGAGTTTATTACACAACAAGTAAGCCATGCCATTGTGAAGACCAGGGATTTTCATCCTACGGCACAACCGGAAGTGGTGACGACTGGTGGTGGTACTCATAACCTTTTTCTGGTTGAAAGACTGCGAAAAGCACTTTTATCCGAGAACTTTCAATTGCATGTTCCGAGTATGGAAATTATCGATTATAAAGAGGCGCTCCTCATGGCTTTTATGGGGTTTCTAAGGATGACAAATCAAGAGAATACGTTGCCTTCTGTTACCGGGGCATCAGGACCTTCGAGGGCTGGAGCCTTATACATCCCGTAATCTATAATGCAGATGCAAAAAATACTTATTACCGGGGCTACTGGATTTATCGGATCGTATATTGCTCGCACGATTCTCGATTCAGGCCGGTACCAGGTGTTTGCATTGTGCAGGGAGGGAAGTGACTTTTCGCTGCTCGGAAATGCCAAAGAACAAATCCATTGGTTTAAAGCGGGTCTCGATGATCTTTATGACCTCCGTAGTCCCTGCACAGAAGTAGATGCGGTGATACATTGTGCCGGCCTCGTCACTTTTAACCGGTATCAATGGAAAAACTTGGTGGCTACCAATGTTCAGGGAACGGCCAGGGTGGTCAACTGGTGCATTGATCACTCGGTGGATCGTTTGATACACCTCAGTTCTGTCTCAGCACTTGGCAAGCCGCGCAATCTGGAACTCATTGATGAAACTGCGGTATGGCAGGAAAACCCACTTTCATCCAGGTATGCGAGGTCAAAATACCTTGGCGAACTCGAAATTTTCAGGGGTATTGCCGAAGGCCTTCGAGCGTCGGTGGTCTATCCTTCATTTGTCCTGGGAGCATCGTGGTGGAATAGCGGGCCAATCTCAATGATCAAGCACATTCACAAAGGACTGAAATATTACCCCAAAGGAACGAATGGGGTAGTTGATGTACGGGACGTTTCAACGCTGGTATTGCGACTGCTACAAATGGATTCATCTCCAGATCGCATCATCTGTAGTGCCTCCAACATTTCCTTGTATACCTTGGCTGGCAAGATTGCCCAATTCCTGGATGTCGCCCCCCCCGACAGGCAGTTAGGATCACTAATAAGGGGTTTTGCCGCCGTATTAGATCCGTTCCTTTCCATTTGGCAGTCTTCGCCTATGTTGAGCAGGGAGCAGTTGTTTCTTGCGGACATACCGTTCAAATACGACAACAAGCGATCGATGAAAATTTCCGGATTCGAGTATCGTCCCGTTGATCAGACAATTCGTGAAACGTGCCTCAGTTATTTGTCGTCAGTCAAAATGGGTAGAAAATTTGGTATTTTATCAATATAAAAAATAATACATAAGTAAAACACTCATAATGAGTTATTTATGTATTTTCATTTATTTATTGCGATCCGTTATAGCTTAACAATGTAGGGACACGTTATCCTTGTCCTCTACAATTTGTATAATTTAAGGCGATTCAAAAAAACCCAAGATTTTAAACCTGAGATCGTATGAATTTTACATCCAAGAACATAAGAAATGTGGTGTTGCTGGGTCATTCCGGCAGCGGTAAAACCACCCTCGCAGAATGCATGTTGTTTGAGGCTGGAGAAACTACCCGGAGAGGTGATGTCCAGAATCAGACTTCCATCTCCGACTTCACCAATATAGAAAAGGAAAGGGGCAACTCCATGTTCAGTACCTTGATGCATGCCCCGTGGAAAGACAGCAAGATCAACATCATAGACACACCGGGCTATGACGACTTTATTGGCGAAGTAATATGTTCACTGAAGGTTGCAGATACCGGAGTAGTCGTATTGAATGCGGTTAACGGTGTCGAGGTAGGTACTGAGATCATGTGGGACTATATGCAGCGATTCGAAACACCGGGTGTTTTGGTTATCAACCAGTTGGACCACGACAAAGCAGAATTCAATACCACGCTGGAGCAGGCCAAGGAGCGATTTGGCAACAACGTCGTTCCGATTCAGTATCCTTTGAACCAGGGTATTGGGTTTAATTCCATAATCGACGCCCTACGGATGGTGATGTATGTTTTTTCGCCTGATGGGGGTAAGCCTGAGAAGCATCCCATTCCGGAAGCCGAAATGAACAAGGCACAGGAAATGCACAATATGCTTGTAGAGGTGGCTGCAGAAAATGATGAAGAACTCATGGAGCGCTTTTTCGAAGAAGGAACATTGAATGAAGAAGAATTGGCTCATGGGCTTACCATAGCGCTGGCCAACCAGGAGTTCTATCCGGTATTCTGCTGTTCTTCGTCTCAGAACATGGGAAGCGGTCGGCTCATGGGTTTTCTGAATGACATTGCTCCGTCGCCCGCCGCCAGGCCTCCGGCCAAACTCGAGGGGGGCGGCACATTAAATTGCGATGATGGTGGTGATCCTACTATTTTCATTTACAAAACGATGAGTGAGCCAAAGGTAGGGATGTTGTCATATTTCAAAGTATACAGTGGCAAGGTAAGTACGGGAGATGAGCTGTTCAACAACGAACGTCGTTATTCAGAGCGCCTGACCCAACTCTATGTTTGTAACGGCAAAAATCGCGTGGCTGTGGATGAACTGTCTGCTGGAGATATAGGGGTCACCGTCAAATTGAAAGATTCTCACACCAATGATACCCTGACCATCAAAGGAGGGGACAAGCAGGTGGAAAAGATAGAGTTTCCTCATTCGAGAATCAGGACGGCAGTAAAACCACCCTCCAAGGCTGAGATGGAAAAACTGATCAAAGCACTACACCAGATAGAGGAAGAGGATCCCACGCTGATTGTAGAACAGAATGCCCAGCTAAAACAGACCATACTTCATGGACAGGGCCAGCTGCACCTCGATCTCATCAAATACAGGATAGAAAAAGTCAACGGTATATCAATGGATTTCGCAAAACCCAAAATACCGTATCGCGAGACGATAACTCGCATGGCGGAAGCCCAATACAGACACAAAAAACAATCCGGAGGCGCCGGCCAGTTTGCTGAAGTACATCTGAGAATAGAGCCTTATTACGAAGGTATGCCAGAACCCGACGGCCTCAACGTGCGAAGTACCGAATTGATCGATCTCCCCTGGGGAGGGGTACTGGCCTTTTATTGGTGCATTGTCGGAGGCTCCATTGATTCAAAGTATCAAAACGCCATTAAAAAGGGATTGATGAACAAGATGGAAGAGGGTCCGCTGACAGGGTCTTGTGTCCAGAATGTACGCGTCTGTATCTACGATGGTAAGATGCATTCTGTCGATTCCAATGATATGGCCTTTATGTTGGCCAGCACACAGGCTTTCAAGCAGTCGTTCGAAAAGGCCAATCCCCAAATTCTAGAACCCATTTACGATCTTGAGGTGCTCTGTTCCGACGATGTAATGGGAGACATCATGGGTGATTTACAGACTCGAAGGGCAATGATCCAGGGGATGGGTTCTGAAGGCCACTACCAAAAAATAATGGCCAAGGTGCCACTCGCCGAACTGTACCAGTATTCGTCGAGCCTGAGATCCATGTCCCAGGGAAGAGCTAAATTCTCGAGAAAATTTGCTGAGTATATGGCTGTCCCTCCGGATATCCAGAAGGCTCTTCTCCAGGAGTTTGCCGAACATGCAGAAGCGGCTTAGCCAGGATTGGGAAGAATGAAGAATATCAGAGCGCCGCAGAGATCCTTGGCGGAGGCCTACCAGATGTATGCATGCAGAAGGGTCCAATTGCAATCGGGAAATATTGAAGAGGGTTAAGTAGTTTAGGTAGATTAAGCGGGTTAGTTTGTTAACCAACTCGGCATCCATTCTCATCTAGACGAATTCACGAAATACACGCCACAGAACAGGATAGCGGCAGCGATAATCGACTGCACAGTTATGGTCTCCTGAAGGACCCACCAACCTAGAAAGAGGGCGACGATGGGGTTGATATAGGTACTGGTGGCTACTTTTTCGGGTGAGACAAATGAGAGCAGATAATTGAAGGAAGTATAGGCCAGAATACTGCCACAGATCACCAAGAAAGTTAAGGCCCAAAGCAGTTGGGAAGACCAGGCTTGAATTTGCGGGATATCTTCACCTGCAATCCAGCTTCCACCCAATAGGAAAACCCCTCCAACCAGCATTTGATAGCCAGCATTAACAAATTGATTCTTTGGTAAAATAGCTTTGCCCACATAAATACTTGCGTATCCCCAGGTAAAGAGACAAACGACTATCATAGCGATACCGCGCCATTGATCAGGAGCATAGACAAGTTCGCGCTGACTGACCAATAGTACAATTCCGATGCTACCGAGCAGGATTCCAGCCAGTGACTTGACTCGAATTCTCTTGCCATCCATAATTCGCATCAGAAGGAGGGTTACAAGAGGTTGTGCCGAAATGATGAGTGCAGTAAATCCGCTGTCGACATATTGAAGGGCCCAGACCACCCCACCATTCCCTATGGTGAGAAAGAGAATACCTGCAAAACCGGCATTCAACAAAGCCTTTCTTTGTGGAATGAGATTTTTACCTGAAAAAGACGCTATGGAAAAAATAATAAAAGAGGCTGTTGTAAACCGTATTCCTGCCAGGGCAAAAGGTGGTAATTCGCTTACTCCGATTTTATTGAACAGATAGGTCGCTCCCCATAGGATGTAGATGGCAGAGAAAGCGCCAATCATGACCCAGAATTTCGTTCCTCGAACACTTCGCTCTGTGCTGGTCACGGCTCATTTTGTGCAAATGTAAGCATCCCAATTTTCAGATTACTGGTTTAAAACGTTATACGAAAACATTGATTAAAATTAGCCGTCAACATGACTAGGAAGGTCGTTTCATTTCCAATTAAGATTATATTTTCCCTTAGTGGTTGCGAACATGAGTTCGCAGGTGCTTGAATATTTACCATCCTAATGAAGGTCGATGAACAGAAGAAGACGGCTTTTGCGATTTATTTTTTTGATTGTGATGGTTATCTCATGTAGCGATCAGAAAGTTATTGCCCAGATCCGTCTTGACAGTGCTTTTCATACTGCCATGATGAAACCCAAGCCTGGAATAGCTGCACTGGAGGTATTCTCTATCAATTTGTTGATCAACCGATACGATGCCTGGTTTTTTCGCGATGGTGGTGAATATTGGGCGAAGGTGACCCCAAAATCCTGGAAGGCAAATCTGGAAACAGGCCTGGAATGGGACTGGAATTCATTTGGCACCAACTGGTTTGGACATCCTGTCCATGGTTCCTTCTTTTTTAATTCAGCACGCAGTATGGGAATGACTTACTGGCAGTCATCCCCCTATTCATTTCTCGGAAGTTTTTCGTGGGAGTACTTCGGAGAGACCCATCCCCCAAGCGGTAATGACCTGTTGACGACTTCAATCGGGGGAATTTACCTTGGCGAGATCTCGCATCGACTGGCAGGTAAGTTGATAGACTACCCGGCCAGTGGATTCGGACGGGTATGGCGTCTCACACTTGCGACAATCATGAATCCCATTCGCGTTTTTAACAGGTGGATCAATAAACAACCCATTTTTCAGAATCATGGGTTGCCACTGGAAGATCTGAGAGCAGGTTTTTCAATAGGGCACAACATCCAGCTGAAAAATGTAAATCTCGAAACACGAGGTAGCGGACCCTTCATCCAATACGAAATGATCTACGGGAATCCTTTCGAGTCAGAGTCCTTTCTCCGGCCGTTTGAAACCTTTGAGATAATTGCGTGGCTGCGCTTCGATAAGGATGACATCAGGCCCTATCCCTATATGAATGTAACGTCAACAGGTATTTTATGGGGCAAAACTGTGCTGGATAAACCTAAACATAGTTTTGTTTTCGGTGGATTTCAACATTTTGACTATCATCACGACGAAGTCATTGAGATCGGCTCTCTGGGGTTTGGTGCCGGGCTCATGGTGCAATCCAGCCTTGCTAACAGATGGCTTGCATATACGACCATTCATCTGGGGCCTTCTGTTCTGGGTGGCAGCAATAATGAGGTGGTAGATCAATTCGCGACTGACCCCGAAAACAGGCGTGACTACATATTAGGTCCCGGTTTTTTGGTGAAAACCAGTTTTATTCTGGAACATGACCTGATGGGCCGAGCCATCGTGGATTATAAGTATTTCAGGTTTTATGTCGTTTCCGGACCCAGTGGGACCGAAAAACTAAATCTACTCACCTTCAAATACTCAGTTCCTTTCTGGCGCGGGCACCGCGTGGGCCTTGACTATACGAGATATTTCAGACGCGTCAGATTCAATGATTTTCCTGAATACCAAAACTTCATGAAAGACCTCTATGAACTTCGTGTATTTGTTACCTATGAATTCTAAACAGTTGGTGAACGCCCAATTTATCTGCAGAATTATTGCACTGATGACATTACTGGGTATGGTACAGGAAAGTGGTGCCCAGGCTTACTTTGTTCCCAAGGTAGGATTGAAGATGCCACTGGCAGATCCTTCCATTGGACCATACCTCGTGGACAATAAGCAGGGTGCAATGGCTGGCGTGGAATTGAGGAGTGGACGTCGTTCTATATGTTTCAACCCGGGCCTGATGGTTTACCATCATCGTATATTTCTTTTTGAAAAGGTTGCAGGCGCTGACGAAAGTCCGGTTCACGAGACCCACGTCACCTGGATCAAAACCAGATTAGGGGTCCAGGCTAATGTGTCTGGTAACGGATTGGGTTCAATGGTTCACCTAAGGGGTGCTCTAAGTCCTGTTTTTGCACTGGAAGATCCCGATCTCGAGGGATTTGATCTCGTCGATGAAAACTATCGATGGGGATATATGGAGTTTCATTTAGGAACGGGTATTGACCTCGGCAGGGTGGTCGTCGACGTTGACTACCAACTCAGTCTTGTGAGGAATATCCATACATCGGATATCGTCGAGAACAATGTAACACTACAGTTGGGGATCCTGCTCTTTTAGTTCGGCATTTTCTCAAATTCCGGGCACCTTTTACGTGCCTCAGGCGTTAGTCTTCATATGCCTTGGCCCATCCACCATCTCTCCAATTATGTATTGGTCCTTTTTTCTGCGACGACGTTGCTTGTCGAACAATGCGATATTCCTCCATTGGAAGATTATGGACCAGGATGGGACATCGCGACACCCATGAAGGGAGCCGTGAATTGTGATTATGGTAGTATTGATTGTAATCCATGTGTAGGGGATCTGATCAACAAAATTGGCTCCATCGACACACAGGAAGGCTCTAGCTCGGTTCACCGGTTTAAGGGGGAAGGATTGGGCATTTCTATGAACCTGTTTAAACATCCACAGGGCATCGCAAGGCTTGCTGGAATAGGAGACGAAAACTGGCTCGTCATGCCCAGGAACCATGCCAGTGACCCCAGTAAGGCCGGTGTAGTCAGTGTTCTTTTTGAATCCATCCTGAGCGACGGGAGTTCTTGGATCGAGGCACCATTAGAACGCGCTACAACTGGTAAGATGTCGCATTTTTATTCAACAGAAGACAACAAACACCCAGGTGGTTGTCAAATCATAGGACACACCTTAGCTGTAGCACATGAGGCCGTACAGGACACCCTATTATCCCCAACATGGATATCCTTTTACGACGTGTCGGATCCAATACATATTCGCGAAGTAAACAGGTTCAACTTTCGCGGAATGGATTCTTACGGCACCCCATTTTTTATGTCGGACAATGGTCAAGCAATGTGTGTCGGCCTGACCCGGCTTGCCGATGGCAGGTATCTCATGCTGGCACTGGAATCCAGAAGAAGGCTTTCAAGCGATATCGGGTGGTTTTTTGTAAGTACCGGAAAAGATCTCTCTACCACATCATGGCAGTTTTTACAGATGTGGCACCAGGACATGTTGCTCCCGGGGAAACATGCTTTTCGCACTTACGAAAACATCAATCTTGTCACTGACTGCCGCAATGGACAAATCTATATGTTGGGGTTTTTTGGCAACGGTAAAAACAACGCTATTGACGTCTTCAAGATTGGACATTTGGACCAAGGACTGATCTACCTGGAAAAGGTTTTTGAAAAAGAAGTAAAAACCCGGACAGGGGGTGCATCGTTTAGAGCCGGTGGCAGTCTTCACGTGACTCCGGAAGGAAGACCCGTCATCTATGCCGTCGAAAAGGTCGACAGGGGAAAATGGTTGACCATCGAGGAGTTTGATTGATGGTAGTCGGATTGTCAAGGTTGTCAAGTTGCCCGGTTGCCAAATTTTCTGGTTGCGGTAGGTAACTTTAAATCAAGTCATAATTGACCACCCATTCCCCGTAGTCATCGAGCCTGCCTGTTTGTCTATTATTGGTAGGCCTTCAGGAAGGAACTTCGTTTCACTTCGATTTTCTCATATCGAATATCATCCTTTTAATATTCTACAGCACTCATTCTCTTACCATCATGAGCTTTCCCAAATTTTAATTGAGCACTTTTGTCTCCGATTCTGCGCCTTCTTGTCAAAGCTTAGTATTTTAAATTGGTCAAAAAAGAATGCATTAATCCAATTATCATGGAAGATCAAAAGGAAAAAAAGAAAACCAAGAAGGTAAAACTGCTGACTATAGGATCGAGTAAAAATGCCCAGACCCAATTTAAAACGGCATTGAGGAACCATATCGACCTCAGCACCATAGCGGATAACAAGGCAAATATTATGCTCAGTGTCAATGCCTTGATCATTACAGTTGCCATTCCCTTGCTTGTGGCTAGGCTGGCAGAATATCCCGATTTGACCATTCCAACGATTATTCTTTCCTCGGTGAGTCTGGTTTCGATGATCTTCGCCACGCTTTCCACCCGCCCGGTAAATACCCCCGGAAAGACATCGGTCGACAAGATCCTCGAAAAGAAATCCAATCTTTTTTTCTTTGGAAACTTCTACAAAATGAGTTTCGAAGAGTACGAAGAAGGTATGAAAATTGTCGTTTCGGACAATGAGATCCTGGATTGCTCTATTACGAGGGATCTCTATTTCCTTGGTCGTGCATTAGGAAAAAAATACGACTACCTCCGGTGGTGTTATGATTTCTTTTTATTCGGAATTGTCCTCACCATATTGTCGTACCTGATAGCGGTATTAATCTGATAAAGAGATTAAACATTCAAAATTCATATATCGGAGTTCTTCTATGGTCGGGTGGCAAGCCCTCATACATGGCTTCGGCGCACAGGTCGAGTTGACAGATCAGATCTGGTTAGGGCCAATATCAATTACACGAGCAAAATATCTGAGATTCAATCACCTCTATTGAAAGGCAAAGGGAATCGTGCTCTTCAAGGGCACCCCATTAATGATGTAAAAAGGATGATCGCCAGTCGGCAGGAGGTCCCAGGTGATAAGACTATGAGAAGGTATAGTATCCATCATGATAACGTTGGCTCCGTCCACAACATCATCAATCTCGAGTGACTGAAGCGGTCTGCCATCGGTCGTTGGATGCAAGGGGGAGGCCATGAATATCCTTCCGTCATTGAGATACACTTTAAGAAAAAAATGGTCATCGGGCACAGGTACTTGCCTAATGTGGGCGATAGACTCTATGACTCGCTCTCCTTTTTGCGTAACCACATAAATCGGATCTCCTGGCAGGAGTGAATGGATGGCACATTCACCCAATGGAGTCGATACGAGACTAAAACCTGGCAAGCAGCGACACAGGTTGGGGGTTCCGCGGAAATAGGTTCCGTTGGCACGGCGATACAGTATCGATCCATCACGCAAGGTGTGGACCTCCTTGGCGTCATCTTCCCTCATGACCGGTATGCAAACAGTTTCGATAGGCCATTTCAATGTATCTCGAGGATCGTTGAATCCATTGGGACAGTTTCCAACTCCTACAATTTCAACATTTAGGCACATTGCATGACACGAATCCAAATAAGTCCTGCCGTCTGCACCACACACTATATCATATGATGTTGATGAACAACCACAAGAACTAAAATCTGGTACAAAATTTACGTCATCATTAGTGCAAGAACTATATGATAAAAGAATGGCTAATATGATGATATAATCCTTCACGGGGATATAACGAATAAACTACGGAGAACTTGGATTGAATACATGTTTTTGGTTTAAGGAAAAATAGGGGGAATTGGTGAATATAAACGGCTGTGTGAATAGTGGGTATCAATGTTTAACCACCTCTAATATCCACTTAACACGATTAAAAGTCTCTGGTATACTCGAATAATGTGATCAAAGTCTAAAAACTCCTGGATAATGCGTGGCGAGAAGTTCTGATGCCACAAACCCCAAAAATGATCAATAGGAGTGAAAGGCAAATAATTGACCACTGAGAAAGTGTGGGAACGATGGCAGTGACACAAACGGCTGCCATGGCGACAGCTCCAGGACCAGCACCGCAAAAAATAACAAAGTCCCCGATCTCATCGAATGTATAGCTGAAAGTTTGATCAGAAGACCTGAAGATTTCATTATTTCCTGCATCCACGATAATTACATCAGCATCACACTGATCACCTCTTTCGAAGAACAATGTGCCAGAAACAACCAATTCAATACATGGCTCAAGAGGACTGGTAGGATTCAACACGATATTTTGGGCAAAACAGACAACAGTTAAGGTTAGAAAAATAATAGTATAAATGAGGCGTATCATGGTAAAGGTTCTTCTCACCCAAAGGTAAACGATTGACTAAATTGTTCGGCTTAAATATTAAAAAAACAATAATACAAACTTTTTAATTGTAAAAAGTTCAACATTAAACATCGACGAGTGGATTAACCATCAAATACATATAAAAATAAAATTTAATATGTAATTTTGTCATTAGCATCCCAAAGCAGTAGCAAAACTGCTTAGATGCGTTCATTCCATTGGATACATGTCGTACTGCTAATTACTGTGGTTTTATGGTTCCCCCAAAAGATAATAAGCGAAGGTATTTTTCCGGCATTTGATACAAACGAAGGTACTTTCGAATCTCTAGAGCATTCGGCTATATCAGCAAGACAACTTAATTCTAGAAACCATTTACGTCGAAATCCAAACAATAAAAATCGTGCATCTAATCGTCATAACCCTTTTTCGAAACGGATTCACCTGGCTTCTGAGATTTATATGAAAATACAAGATCATCAAAACAAGGATGTAAGGGAGTTTGTATCGGTTAAGTTTGAGTATCCCACCATTCTATCGAAGTTTGACTCTATTTCCAGGAAAAAATATGTAGGGAAAGCCTGGAAAGACAAGAAAAGAACCAATACAGATCACCTTTCGATTGATGAATTAATTTCCTGTGAGACGGAGGATTTACCTTTTGTGAAGAAAATCAGGACAAGAAAGAGCGTTTCCGGCAATCAATCGACTGAGTTTACTGTACAATTAGAGATAGATCATCAATTTTATCTTGACAGCGGACAGGACATAGTGTTTATTGAACAATGGATAGATACCGTTTATGGACAAGTGTCCCAAATTTTCAGTGTGCATCAAATTGATCTAATGATCACTGATGTCTTGATCTGGGATATTCCAGACCCGTATACCGGAACCAATTCATCCATGAAGTTGGAAAGTCTGGGTCAGTTCGTCCAGGACAATCATTCTTCCATGGCCGTTCAATTATTGACAACCAGTAACATAGGAGCTAGGGCCCATCTTGGCAGGCTGTGTGTTCCTTACAATCATGAGGATCATTCAGGGCCTTATAGTGTATGTGGCGGACTTTCTATTCAACCGATAATTACGGACACTTTCTCGTATGAGGCCTTTATTTGTGCGCACGAACTTGGTCATATAATTGGTTCACCACATACGCATGCTTGTGTATGGGGACCTCAACAAAACAAGGCACTGGACAATTGTTTCCCTTCAGAAGGAGGTTGTAGCGCAATGCAACCCCCGCCCCATTATACCAGCGCCATGAGTTATTGTCATCTGGGTAATAACGGTATCAACTTTAATGACGGATTTGGCATTGAACCAGGTACATTGATATATACTTTGCTACAGGAATCTTCTTGTGGGCCATCCAACTGTAGCCCAAATACAGCTTGTGATGATGGCGACCCATGCACCCTCAATGATACCTGGACCAACCAATGTAATTGCCTCGGTGAATTGATTGATATGAATCAAAACGGATTATGTGACTTACAAGAAGCCTGTATTATGATTGTGAATACAGATACCTTGACAGTTCTTCCCAACGCTGTTCTTGCTGAACTTAGTATTTCTTCTTCCGGATCCACTATTGTTCATCAAGATCTTATATACAGTTCCGGATCTGAAATCCAACTCGGTACAGGCTTTACTATTCCTGCGAATGTAGCTTTTGAAGCATTTATTTTGGGTTGTGGACAGACGAATTGATCATTCAATTCGGACAACCGGAATCTTGAACTATCAATAATGCCTCATTCATTGTCTTAAAGCCTGAATGAAAGCTAATTCCGTTTCCACCGTTCAGGGTTAACTGTGCACCGGTTCCAATAGTATTTTCCGCATTTATCGGATTGTTGGACATGTGATAGACTGACTCTCCATTCATCAAGTCGTCATCTGGTGAAACGAGCGAAATTGCCTCTTCGCAAGCGGCTGGTTCCTCACAAGAGGGCAACTCCGAGTTCACAAAAATTGACACGGTGTTTGACTCTCCATAATTGCAGCATGAAAAATTTCGAGCACATCTTACGAAGAAAGTTGATATTTCCAGTGGACCTGGATCGTAGGAATCCTGAGTTGCACCTTCTATAAAAAACCATATCGTTCCAACATTGAATTCCGTCACTGGATAAGGCAAACCATTTTCATTAACTTCGGTGGAATAAAGCCACATATACTCTACAATTCCGCAACTACCGGAAGGTGTATTTACTGATGTTAAAGGTGGTGGGTCACAAAATTGTCCAATTTCAATCGTACTTTGACCATTGATACCTATTGTGCCAAAATCGTCCAGTTCGACACATTCCGAGATTTGATAAATAATGGACTGACTACAGATATCACTTGGATTTCCGCAACCATCGTAGAAAATATAGCTTCGTTGAACTTCTCTTTCAGAAAGGAAATTCTGACCTGGAGCGCATTCTGCTGGTAAGAGAATTTCACTGGCCAATTCAACTGTAAGTGAATTCAAATCCGAACAATTGTCTGTGGGCGTGCCATCCACCAATACGTCATCGATGATTTCATATGGTGCTAATACATTACAACCGGTGGGATCGAAAATAATTGTCAAATTCCAATCTGCAGGACAAATTGGTCCTTCGGTATCTGGCGCGAAAGTGAAAGTCTGTTGGCAAAAGGCCACATTTCCGCAACCATCTGTGGCAGAATAAGTCCGTGTTACAACAAATGGACCCTCATCTTCACAATAATTGAAACTTGCCGGATCTGGATCGTCATCTACAAATTCTATTGTCACCAAATCAGGAACACAGGCGCTCACAATTTGTACGCTATTGACGTCAGGAGATGGTATTTGGTCGGAGCAGGTAAGTCCACTGACATTTGGTGGACACTGAATTACTAAACTTACCTCGTCTTGTATCCATAACCAGGAGATGGATACTTCCTGGGCTGGATTACCACATTGATCGGTATAATTGGCGATCCATGTCTGGGAGAAGTTGCAACCGTCCTGAATGGGTCCGGAAGTTGTCACATCCGGGACAAAATTGCCATCGCAATTGTCGTTGCCGGAGAATACGGGTTCTCCTGGGTCGCCACACCCCTGGTCACCGTTGGTGGCGTTGGTGGATATAACGGGAGGTTCATTATCGATGCGCCATGTCCAGGAGATGGATACTTCCTGGGCTGGATTACCACATTGATCGGTATAATTGGCGAACCACGTTTGGGAGAAGTTGCAACCGTCCTGAACGGGTCCGGAAGTTGTGACATCCGGGACAAAATTGCCATCGCAATTGTCGTTACCTGAGAAAATGGGTTCTCCGGGGTCACCGCACCCCTGGTCACCGTTGGTGGCATTGGTGGTGATCACTGGCAAACCATCATCTTCTACCCACACTATGTTTTGTTCAAAAGTACCAATAAGCATTCCGCAGAAGGTATAAACGGAATAGGTACGAACTTTTGAACGGTTACAGTTGTCCATTTGTGTGGGTCCATCTTCGTACATGATCATTGATAGGGCACAGTTAGGATCGGGTGTGCTGGCGGAAACATTACCCAGCAAACCCATCATCCGATCCATCAATGGATTACATCCAAGGTCGACGGTAAGATCGCCTGTTATCGCTGGTATTTCAGTACATGGGCATGGTTCGCATCCATCCGGAGGTCCTCCAGAAACGGACAACGCACATTCATCTGGATTATCCGGATCGGCACATCCTGAAATTGTTGGTGGAGAAACTGCCTGAATGGTTATGTTGTAATTCTCGTCATAATCATAGGTAAGAATAAATGTCCCCATTAAATCTCCGGTTTTTAAATTTCCCAGACACACATTGTCACTAATAGAGTTGGCTGCGCCATCCACAGCCTCAAATTCTCCGTTGGATCCTGTGATCTCGACCATTACCATGAAGGTATTACCGTCATCGGCACATATCACATCAGTAATTACATCATCCTCTAATCTGCATACGACCACTTCATTGTTATCACCACATCCATATCTGGCCTTAAAATTATTAATAGACAGGTTATCGTCTGCGTCCTGATCCCAGATGGCCATATAAAAATTGGAGGTCGTAGAAAAATCCGGAACGGGCAATGTATTCCACGTGCTGGAACTTTCGACCCCGCACGCTACCAGAGTTAGAGCGTTACAATCACCCGACAAATTGGCGGGACCAGAAGTCGAATTGGTCGGATTATCAGAGACGTACAACGCCCAACCCACGTTGTCCATGCTGTTGTCATTGATTTGGATTTGAAAGCTGGAGGCAAAGGCCCGCACGTCGAAGTTATGCCATATAATGGGTTGGCCGGATGTAGGATTTATGACATTTACGATATTACCTGTACTTGGATCAATACAATCCAGTCCTGAAACATCAATCTCAAATGTGGCCGGATTATAAACACAGTTTCCGGGTTCGAGCTGCGATTGTGTTTCTGCAGATGAACCACACCGCACTATTCCATTTGGAGCAGGAGCATTGGGTAGATCATTTATTGTTCCGTCCGGATTCCAAGTTCCACCTCCTGTCCATCTCTGTGCACACTCACAAGGTGTGTCATCCTGACTAAAAACAAACGTTCCATATGTGAAAAATAAAAGAAATGTTAAGACGAGCTTGAAGGAATTTGAAAATTCCAGGTTGAGGTTGGCCATGTGATTCAACTTAATTCAGGTTTTACTGTGCGCCCAACGCGGGAATCACACAACTGAATTCAATTGAATCTTAAGGGGTGTTTACGACATCAGCCCCAAGCGTCGAGAATACTCTCAAAATGGACCTAATGCCCTACCTTAATAATAATGTGAATATTTAGATTATTGACATTTAATTTGAAATATGTCAACTATATATCCAACTTAGTCTTAATTGTACCCAATATTGTATAATTTATTAATTAAATATTTTATTAATATGTAAGTAAAACTGTTACCTTATAACCTTTACTATGGGTTTAACAAAGAAATATGAGCACTATAAAATCGATGGATTAATCCTATAATTGACTTTACCAAGAACAATATTTTGATGTCATATGATTAAAGAAATAGGAATTTGAGCAGTTCCATAAAAACCTGAATAGTAACCATTAATGAAGATTAATCATGATGAATTGAACAGTATTTACAAATTAATCTTATGATAGACTTCCCGATTATTTACTTTGCGCCATGCCACGTATAACGACATTAGGAGAATTTATTATCAAGAAACAGTCTGAGTTTCCGTATGCTACAGGAGAACTCAGTCAATTGCTCAGTGGGATTCGTTTGGCCGCAAAAGTGGTCAATTCTGAAATCAACAAAGCGGGGCTGGTTGATGATCTTCTCGGAAAGGTAGGTACCGAAAATGTACAGGGTGAAGAACAGCAAAAATTGGATGTCTATGCCAATCGCATTTTTATTGAAGCCATGGAGGCCCGTGACCATGTATGTGGGGTGGCTTCAGAGGAGGAAGAGAGCTTCATCGCTTATGACGATGAACTCAGTAAGAGTGGTAAATACGTCGTCCTCATGGATCCCCTCGATGGATCTTCGAACATCGACGTGAATGTTTCGATAGGTACGATCTTTTCCATTTTTCGTCGCAAATCACCGGTAGGGACACCAGCTGTGCTGGATGATTTCTTACAACCCGGAAACGCACAGGTGGCGGCCGGGTATATCATCTATGGCTCATCCACCATGCTCGTATTTACTACAGGACACAGTGTGAACGGTTTTACATTTGATCCTGCTATAGGTGTGTTCTTTCTTTCGCACCCCGATCTTCAAATACCTGAAAAGGGAAGCATTTATTCGATCAATGAGGGTAACTATCCCTATTTATCACAAGGTGTCCGCAGCTACATTAAATTTGTTAAAGAAGAAGACCCCGCTACAAACAGGCCTTACTCCTCCAGGTATATAGGATCTTTTGTGGCGGACTTCCACAGAAATCTGATCAAAGGAGGACTATACCTCTACCCGGACACCGTTTTCAAACCGAGTGGGAAGTTGCGATTGCTTTACGAATGCAATCCCATGGCGTTGATTGTAGAAAAAGCCGGGGGTAAAGCCTCGGATGGAACACAACGAATATTGGACATTGTCCCCACAGAATTACACCAAAGAGCACCTCTTTATATCGGATCTACACAGATGGTCGACGAAGTTTTGTCTTTCATTAATCGAAATTAGCCATGCGTTTTACAAAGCTTTTCATCTGTTTGCAGGTTGTTTGGTTGCTTACAAGTTGCAAGTCGGAAACAGAACGGCCAGATTTTTCACCTATTGAAGATGATCGCGTCAAAAGGATCTTGACGGAAGCCATGGATGAAGCGGGAGGATGGTCCAGCTGGAAGGGGATTGAACGTATATCGTATACCAAGAAAAGTATCCTATATCATGCGAATGGTGCGGTGGAAAGCGAGGTAAACCAAGAACATCGCTATCTCCTTAAACCAACCCTAAAAGGAAGCATCAAATGGAGGGATGATCAAGGAGAGCATGAGATCGTTTACGGACCTGAAGGTGCCGGTAAATACCTCAATGGTATTTTTACGGAGGGATCAGAACAAACGGCGTACGAGAGCTTTTTGAGCGCTGTCTATGTACTGTTTCAACCTTTCAAGCTTTTGGATCCCGGAACCCGGTTATCGTATGTGGGCTTGGATTCGCTGGAAACTGGCCAAAGAGTAGAAGTAATAAGGGCTTCGTATGCTCCTGATGAACATCAAAACCATTCAACTGCGGATACTTGGCATTATTACTTTGATCAAGGCAGTTCGAGGATATTGGCCAATATGGTGCATCATCCTCCTACCTATGCCTATATCGAGAACATCGAGTTTACCGACGACTACCCCATTCGCCTGCATACTTACCGCGAGAGTTGGCGTGTCGATAGTCTTCGAAACAAGGAATTTCTACGAGGGGTGTTTTTTTACGGAGGATACCAGGTAGACCGATTGCAGTCGGATTAATACCTGTATATGCGATAGGATTCTCCTTTAGCGAAATGGGTCTTTTCTTTCGGCAGTTCCATGAAAGCGTTGGCATTGACCATGTTGGCCAAATCTCCCGACCCGTTGCCTTTGATGTGCCGTGCTCTTAGTGAGCCAGTGTCATTATAGACGAGAACTTGCGCGAAATAGGTCAGATTTTTCGAGAATTGAACCGATTCAGCAAGCAAAGCATATTCTTCTTCCAATGAATGGCGGAGACAAGCATAGAGCCAGGGGATGAAATACCGGAAAGTGCAGACAAAGGAAGAGACCGGGTTACCTGGCAAGGCAAATACGAGGGTTCCTCCCGGATGCTTTCCAAACCAAAATGGCTTTCCGGGTCGTTGCATGACTTTATGAAACAACTTTTGTACACCAAGCAAATCGAGAATCTCTGGAACAAAATCAAATTTCCCCTTTGAAACTCCTCCACTGAGTATGAGCACTTCGTATTCTTCCAGGTAGTTGTTCAGTTTCTCTTTCAATAGACTTTTGTCGTCATTGTGGTGTCGAACATCTACTTTTCCTCCAAATTGTCTCAAAGCCGTGTAGAGGGCTATGGTGTTCGAACGCCTGATCTGGTGTGAAAGGGGTTGGCGATCGATGTCCACCAGTTCGTCACCCGTCGAAATCAGCATCATTGAAGGAGGCCGGGACACCTTGACCTGTGTATGTCCTACTGTGGCGAGTACATTGATTTCCGCTGCTCCTATTGGCTTTCCTTCTTCAATAATGATGGAACCTTGGGCCCGGTCGCTACCCATTGTGTGAACATTTTGTCCTTTGATTACGTCTTCCGACTGGATTCTGGCCACCTTGTCTTCGATTGATAAATCTTCATAACGAATAACCGTATCAGCGCCTTTGGATAAGACAGCGCCTGTCATGATCTGGTGACAGCTTTCCGGATTGAATAAAGTTGCCTGTGGGTGTCCTGCGGCGACCGTCTCAGCGATTTCAAATTGCCGTCTTCCCTGAAGATAGGCTTCGTGCTTGATACAAATACCATCCATCGTAACCCTGTGATATGGCGGCATTGGTCTGTCGGCAAGTATTTTTTCACGAAGTATGGCACCATAAGCATCGGGAAGTGTTAATACCTCAACGCCGTAATCGCGTACATGGGACATGATGATCCTTTCAGCTTCTTCTACGCTGATCATCCTCCTATGGTTGCCATAGATTCTGAAATCATAAAGTCGGCCCGGTTTTTTTCTGCTTCAAAACCGTCTTTGGCCCGGTGAGAAAGAGCATTGAGAAATGCTGTTTTCAGTTCGTCATCGGTGGCTCCCTGACGAATCATATCTCTCACATTGAAAACGCCATTGTCATAAAGACAAGTTTTAAGTACCCCTGTAGGCGTTAACCTGATACGATTACAAGTGCCGCAAAAAAGTCGACTGTACGAGGCTATGATGCCGAGAGAGCCAAGGTAACCAGGTACCCGGAAATTGCTCGAGGTGGAATGGGGAGGATCTTCCAGTTTGACGAGGTCAGGATAGTGTACTTTGATATGCCCCAGTATTTTCTTTTGGTCCCACCATTCGATGTCTGTCCTCTTTCCAACTCCGTTGAATGGCATTTCTTCCAGGAAGCGAACACTTATATCTTTATCACGGGTCAATTCGATCATTTCCACAATGTCATCTATATTCTTTCCTCCCATCACCACCATGTTGAGTTTTGTACGAATGCCTGAACCTATTAGCTGATTGAAGGTAGACATGACTTTTTTGAATGTCTTCCTTCGCGTAATTTCATAAAACCTGGTTTCATCCAGGCTGTCAATGCTGAGATTTACCGAGTTGATCCCTATTTTTTCCAGGTCGGGGATAAGATTATGCGTTAGAGTTCCATTGGTCGTTAGGTGTACATCAGTAATGCCTTCGATTTGACCTAGCTTCTCCAGGAATTCCATGAGATCCTTACGAACAAAAGGTTCTCCTCCCGTTATCCGAACCTTATTGATGCCCATCGAAGCCATCAGACCTACCAGGCGCAGCATTTCTTCATAGCTAAGAAGGTCACTGCGCTGTACAAAGTCGATGCCTTTTTCAGGCATACAATAAAAACATCTCAGGTTACAGCGATCGGTCACTGCAAGTCTTAGGTAATTAATTTTGCGGCCGTGGTTGTCAAATAGCATGACCCCGTTACTTTGGCCATGAAGATAAGGCAATCGTGAGGAGATGTGCAACGAAGTCGTTGTCTCATCGCTTCATGCTCCTGCGTTGTAATGTTCTTTACAGAATTCTATCTTCGCATCGAGACGAATTTTTAGAATAAGAATTAACTGTGAAACTAAGACTCGTTCCCTTCGGAATTGCCCGTGAAATCATGGATGGTGACGGAGAAGTAAAAGAAATAAAAGGGGTCAGGACCACTGGTGAGCTAAAGACCTATCTGAACAAAAATTATGACAGGCTGGCCCAATTAAAGCATTTTCGGCTGGCCGTAAATGAAGAGTATCGCGATGATGATTTCATCTTGTCGGAAGATGATGAAGTGATCATCATTCCCCCGGTGAGCGGAGGGTGATGGGTGGAGAACGAAGATTGAAGATTTTGAATTTCGAAAAGTTGGTGATAAGATCTTAGATATCCGCTTTGTGATTTTTCTTTTGGGAATTGATCGCTTTTCCTTGACATTCAGTAATCAGTAATCAGTAATCAGTAATCAGTAATCAGTAATCAGTAATCAGGCAACTCCACAACTTGTATCCCAAACACCAGCAAGTGACCGCGGATAGCCGGCAATCGCCTACCGATTATTGACAACCCCCCAAACCCCGTATCTTTAACTTATGTCTACCATAGATATCCAACTGCTTGACACACCATTGTCCGTGGAGGACTGTACGCAATTGGTGAAAAGCCCTTCAGCTGGTGGGACGGTGGTTTTTATAGGTACCGTGCGAAACCAAACCAAGGGTAAAGAGGTATTACGCCTGGAGTTCGAAGCTTACAAGCCGATGGCCATCAAGGAAATGAAAAAGATTGCTGAAGAGATTGCCAGCAGATACCAGGCCCTTGCTATTGCCATTCATCATCGAACGGGTATTTTGGAAGTCGGCGAGATCCCTGTCATCATCGCCGTATCAACACCTCACAGAAAAGCTGCCTTTGCCGCGTGCCAATATGCAATCGATACGCTGAAAGAGACGGTTCCCATTTGGAAGAAAGAAATATTCAGCGACGGAGAAGTTTGGGTGGCAGCTCATCCTTAAGATTGAAATACTGAGGATAGCATACTGCCAGGAAGTAACACTATATTTTCAAGGTCGTCGATTTCTTTTTCCTGTCCATGGCCACGGTTGTGGTTTTACCGTCTTTTCTAAGGTTGACCAAGTTGGTTTGGTCGTTATAAATTTCGGTAAGAAATGAGTTTTTCACCTGCAGTGCGCCCGGAAATGCCCCGTCGTATCCTTTCATCGATAATGTAATCCATACCGCTTCCATAGAAGCAGAAATTTCTTTGATTTCGAGAGGGTAGTCGACAGCGCCTGAAGAAAAGCGAAGGGTGCTTAGCACGTAATTTTTAATGAGTTCATCACTTGACGTATAATCTTCGGGCAGTTCTTCTCCGGGAACAAGTCCCACGGCCAACTGTAAATCGTCAAGGAAGGTTTTTAACACTACTTCCACCTCATCACCTGAAACATTGATGTCGATAACACTGACGTGGATGTCGTGCGCTTTCAACATCCAGGAACAGGTAAGAAGCCATGTTATTATCCAAAATTTTGGCATATTGTTTCAACGAAACTTCTTGTCCCTTGGTTCCGAACATACCCTTAAAACAGTAGTCCTGCCGAGATTCGATATCTATTCAATACGACCCGGGTAATGGTGGGTTCAGGGAAAAAATCAAAAATGCGTATTTCCCATGGCTGACGCATAAAACCCACATTGATATTGATGGCTACATTGCGGCCTGTTGCCACTATCAACCCGGCTTTTGGAAGCATATAAAATCCTCCTTTTTTTGATTGGACCTGGTCTATGAATACGTGACCATACCCTCCTTCAAATGCGGTGAATGCATGCCATTTCCCACCAAGGGCGATTTTGTACATTACTTCAACACCGGTTTGCAAAATTTCCGGTTGGGTGCCCATACCATAGTCGGCGAAATTCAGAGCAGCACCTAAACCGATGTTATTTTGAAAGAACCATTGTGCCTTTATGCCGATAACAGGACTGGTTTCATCGGTTTCGGCGTCTGCACCAACTGAGAGTTGGTAATGTACACTTCTCCAGAAATCCTGATCGTTCTGACCCTGCACACATAGAGCCTGGAAACCTAAAAATAATAAGTAATAAATGTTTCGCATCGTATGTCTTAAAGACCAGTGGCAATCGCACTCAACTCTATTGGGTTGGAAGGATCCGATGTATTGAACTGGTAGAACCCATCCGCCCCTATCATCAAGAGCAAATTGGGACTGACAGAGATTACGTCATAGGCGAAATATCTATCAAGATGGGCCAACAGGTTTCTATCAATGACCTCCGGGTCTGAAACATCAAAGACTTTTAATCCCTGGTCTCCTTCACAGAGATAAAGTACATTACCTCTTACGGACAATCCATGCGGATGATGCATAGGAAAGGATGCGAGCAACTGGGGTCGCAACAGGTCCGAGACATCCACTACGTCCAATTGATTGGTAAAGTTGGTGCATTCGTTGCCATCCCTTAGTGTCACATAAGCGAGATTCCCCTGGACGACAACAGGGTCACAAGCACGAGCGTGTTCAAACGTTGAAAGGTACACCGGGTTTGACGGATCAGCATTGTCAAAGATGTGCATACCGTCATTGGCACCGATAAAAAGCTTGTCTTCATAGGGAAAAATGGTCTCGATGCCCCAATCCATGTAGACTTCATTGAGCGGTTTGGGGTTGGCAAGGTCTTCCACATCGAAGATGCTCATCTTATGGTCGTTGATGTAATAAAAGTGATCGTTGAAGAGCGCCATTCTCGACAATGACCCGGCAATACCCGAATTGTCGAATTCAGGAACGCTTCCCAGTGCTGATGGCATGTCCAATGCAGCATCAATGAAAAGGATATCCCTGGTCTGTGTAGCCCAAAATACGTCCACTACTCTTTCGTCACATCCTACCTCCTGAGTTATGTCGGCCAATTGGAAATCGACCAGGAAGCTGCCTTCCGGGGTGCGCTCGTAGTAGATGTCTTTGACGTTCTCCAAAAAGTTGACAATCTTCGGTTCGCGAACATTTTCAATATCGATGACGACAATATTAAATCTCGTATCGGCATAGATGTAGTGGTCGCTCATTGAAATGTCCTGATTGCCAGGTATGGAAAGGAACCCCAGTGATTTCGGATTGCGAACGTCAGAGTTGTCTATGACATGGACGCCTTCATCGCGCTCACTGATGAGAATCATATGGGAGTAGTAGTAAAACTTGCCCGGATTTTCCATGACGCGCTCGTCGACAAATGTTATTTCATCTTCTATTTCTTCAAGCGTCTTATAAACCGCCTCATATCCCTGGTAGGTAAAGGTCGTGGAGCATTCATCCTGGACACAGGATGTTATAAGCAAAGATGACAACAGCAAAGTAAAGCACAGATATTTCATGTTTGAAGGTTTGTACTTTTAATACGTCAAAATTCTCTTTTCGGTTGGGTCAAGGCTTCTTTACCAAAACTTTGCTTCCATAAGAAGAACGAACGAAATGCCTGCAGCAGCGCCGGAAATGAACAAATTCCATTCCCGCTGCTTGACATTGAGTCCTCTGGCAAAGAGATAACCGGCCAGGACAGTCAATAATACGATGACTATCTGACCCAACTCTACACCTATATTAAACGAAAAAAGGGGCAGTGTTATGTTTTCTTCTCGACCCAGCAAGGCTTTAAAATAATTGGAAAAGCCCATACCGTGAATCAACCCGAAAAACAGGGCAAGACCGTAATTCGTCATGACCTTTTGTTGTGTATCCTTCTTTCTGACGACATTGAACATGGCTGTCAATAAGATGGTCAATGGTATAAGGAACTCAATGATGTCGCTCCGGAAAACGATAATGTCCAATGCAGATAGTGCCAGTGTGATGCTATGACCTATGGTAAAAGCAGTCACGAGAATCAGGATGTTTTTCCATTGCGTATAGCGATATACGGCGCATAAGGCAATGACAAAAAGGATGTGGTCGTAACCATTTAGATCGAGAATGTGTTCGAATCCTAGCTGTAGATAAGTTGAAAACATAGGAGGTTCAATTAATAGATTACTGTAACTGTCCCTGTCCTGCTGACTTTTTCGCCATTAATTAAAATAGCGGTAAGGACATATGTATATACTCCGGGAAGAACGTTAAGGCCATCCTGGCCCTTACCGTCCCAACCAAAGGAAGGATCTGCGTCCAAGACATTCCAAACCACATTACCCCACCTGTCGAAAACCTGCATCTCACGAATCATATCCACACTTCTGCCAAATGCACCGATTACAAAGGTATCATTGATGCCATCTTCATTGGGTGAAAAGATATTGGGAATATAAATCCGGACGTCCTTACTTACAGAAACAAAAAAAGCATCCATGGCAGGGCAGTCGTTTTCATTGAATGCCATTGCTGCTACCTTTACATTTTCAATGGGGAGAAAAGTAAAAATACTTTGTTCTTGATACGACTCAAGCGGGCTCTCCCATTCTATCGAGAAAATTTCCTGGGAAGAGATGGCCTTCACAGAAACTTCTTCACCCAGCAGTATTTCGAGATCAGGGCCCAGGTCGATAATGAAATCCGGCGGGTCATCGATGTTGTAAAAGAATTCAGCAAAACAGCCAAATTTATCGGCGATCAATGCAGAACCCGATCCCGCCGCAATATCATTGGCTAAAAGCCCATCGTATCTAATATCATCGATCTCGATGTGGTAAGGTGCATAGCCACCACCTGGCACCACCCCTTCGACAATCCCCGTTGCCTGTCCAGGGCACAACGGATCGACAAGGCGGAGGTCTCCGGTCAGCGTGGCCCGTCGTACCGTGTCGAGGTGATATAGGACGATGCTGTCACAACCCTGAGATGAAGTTAATTCACGGACATACAATCCTGGTGTGCCGATCACATCCGTACCAAAGGGGATATCGGTACCCCCGCA